>JAQBBT010000092.1:0-6741 GCA_032125915.1 Nitrososphaerota archaeon | reverse complement strand
ATATGACCTGTTTGAGATTTTAGATAGTTTTCATATTGGCACTTGCTAGAACAATAAGTGATTAGAGAATCTTCGAGCAGCACTCCGCAATTTTGACATTTTTCTTCCATTTCTATCGCTAGTATACATTGGATTATTTTGTATTAAAATACTCGTATATGTAATATCATTTTGTTACTATCCACATAATCACACTTGATTGGAAATGTCAATATGAAATTATTTTTTGGGAAGCATTAGACATAAAAAAAAAAGTTAACTAGCGTGGTAATTTTTCATTGATTGAAATTTTATTTTTGAATTAAAGTTTAATCTAAAATGAACAGATAATCATCATGACTCTGCAAACTGTATTTAAGATTAATTTCGTGTAATGATGTGGTGTGACAATGGATCCTTCTTTTAAGTAATTTCATCTCAAACAAATATGAAGTCCAGTTCTGCCCACTTTCGCCCGATTGTTAGTTAGGCTGGAATTCACCTTTTTTCTAAATTAATGAAAAATTGTTTTAAAGAAGAGGAAGTGTTTGATATTTTAATTGAAGATATAAATTTGAAATTATTTTTTAGGAAGGATGAGAATTAAAAAATATTGTCATCATTTATGTATATCATAGTATAGGTCATCACATTCTTTAGAACAAAATTCATCATTTCTATCTTCCAATACCTTGTTACAATTCCAACATTTCTTAGGCTTTCCTTCATACACTAGCTTTAGAATCCCATCTATGATTTGGTTTTGTTCACTTGTTTTATCCATTGTTGCAAGTAGCAAAAACCCATCTGGTAATGGTATTGTAACCCTTTTCAACTTCTCATAAGCAGTTAATGTGTAAAGCCCCTTTCCAATTTTTTTAAAATATGGCCTTCTGGCATGTATCCATGCTTTAGTTGCATATTCCAAACTTAGTTGTGTGTCCTCATTGGTCAAAAATTTTTCTATACCACTTTTTTGTCTGGAAACTTGTAGATCTCCCGCCATATTGCATATAGTTGTAAATCTAATGTTACTATCATTGTCCATAATGGCATCTATGAGTTGTTGATGATTCATCAGCATACTGAGGGAATAATGACAGAAATACTTTTTGTTGCATTTTTAATTATTTTTTGGGAAGGATGAGAATTGATTTTCATTGTTGTTCATAAAAAACCAACATCACCTTAAATCAATACATTTCACAGAAGTGTGAAGCTCCAGTCATGCCCATATGCCCCAAAACATTTGACATGCTGGGTTTCGTCTTTTAATTCTAAACCTGTTGTGTTTATTTGCCCCAAGTGAATATTTAGATCATGATTAAATAGAATTTTGGCGTACTTGTCATAACGAGAAGTCATTGTTCTGCATGGTAGAATGATAGGTCAGTAAAACAGTTCATGTTATGGTAAAAGTCCTTAGAACCCAACATGTTTTCCAAGTCTTTCTCGTTGTTTTAATTAATTAAAGAAGTTTCAAGCTCTTTTTTGTTTTTCACAATTGTTAATCTAAGATTATTTTTTGGGAAGGATGATTATTTTGATTTAACGTATTCTTCAAAATGACATTTAGATGAGCAGTAACCAAGAAGGCCTTCTTCAAGTATTATGCCACAATTTTGACATTTTTGTTCTACTCTCATCGCCAAGATGATCTATCATTTGTTTGGTTTAAAATTTACTACTCAATGAGAAATTTTGTGCCTACAAGAGAAAATTAAAACTTGATTGAAATTGTTAATTTAAAATTATTTTTTTAAAAGGATGAGATATGAATTAATCCAGAAATCTAATACGAGTTTCTATAACTTTATCTGTCAATTTATTAATGTCAACATCAAGTTCAGTAGTCAATAAAATAACCCCATCGTCAAGAGGAATTGTTATTCGATTTACTTTGCCATACTGAGCCATTGTAAATTTTGGTTGGCCAATTTTAAAACTCATCTTTTTACGAAAATCCCATCTATTTTGTGCCTCAACCAGCGATGATTTAATTTCTTTATCTTCAAAATGGCTCTGTATTCCGTTTCTTAACTTTGCCTTGAACCGTCCATCATAGATTGCTACCAACCTGATGTTTGGATCAATTTTCATGACTCTATCAAAAAATTTTCCATAATCCATATCGCTTATTAGATTTGATATTTCCTCTCGCCCAAAAGTGTAACATTTAAAATGTTACTTAAAGATTCTCTAAAATTACATGAAAAAGAAAATAACTCATTCTATTTTTGCTGACAGTCGATAAACTCGTTAACACCTATGATTCACATTAGAATTGATATTATGGACAACACACACCTCTTTTAATTATGACAGATATTTTGAAAAAGTCTGATTCTCAAATACAATTTAGGAGTAAAGTATAATGAATTGTCAACCTTTTTGACATAAAGTATAAGGAATACTACGTAGCCTTTTTTAATCATAATTTGTAAATAGAAGAGTAGAGAAGTAGGACGATCTCTTGATTGGTCTTACGGCCATACATCATGTGAACCTACTTCCCAACCTACAGCGCTCATAATTTCTAATTGGCTAAAAACATTACCAACATATTGTTCATTTATCAAATTTTGTTTAGAAATTCATTGAGGTATATCATCATCACGTTGTTGTAAAAATCCACTCAATTCTGAATCTAGTACCAATTTGTAGCATTTTATGATGTCGTCTTTTTTGATATGGGAGATATTTTCAATGTCATCAAGAGTTACTTTTTGTGGAATCATATGAGAAATAGCATATACACATACTGCTGAAATTAAATAAGGAGATTCATATCTAAACGGGTTTTTATTAAGAAGATCTCGGTGAAGATTCTGAGCATCAACAATATCTCTTTCATGTATCCCTAACGAGCATCTAAATTCTTCATAAATCGCCTCTGCTTTTTCATCCATCAACGTATTAATTTTTTCAGAGATAAGTTATCAACTAATGATTGTTCAAAAAATACACATGATCCTTTAAATCTAATTTTGTAAATTTCTTCAAAAAGAACACAAAAGATCTGAATAAAGTGAATTTGTACATCAAAAACAAAAAAAGTGATAGTTCAGACTTGAGTTTCCCCTCGGGCCTGAACCGCTGCCAGAGTTTAAGATCAAAAACTATTAGTTTTTTGATGAGAACTCTATTTTGACTCTTTTCTGTATATCATAAGAAGAGAATTAGTATTAAGATTCTGTATGTTTAAAATGCACAAAATTTTGTTAATTTGAAAAATTTTACGTCAAAAAGGATGAAATTTACTCTTTGTCAATAAACTCACCAATCCCCGGGGGGTCTGGCGCTAATCCTTTTCTCTTTCTAATATCTGCAATTGCTTTTGCAAACATTGATTTTGGAACCTCAGACCATGCTTTGAATGATGTATTCCATGTGGCTCTACCTGCAGTTTGACCTCTCATTTCTTCAGATAAAGTAAATGTTTCAGAAGCTGGAATCTCTCCAACTATTATGCTGCTTGCCCCCTTTTGCTGCATGTCAAGCACTTTACCACGTTTTCCTGAAATAACGGTTGCAACATTTCCTACAAGATCAGTTGGAACTCTAACCTCTATTGCAAGTACTGGTTCAAGCACGGTAACTCCTGCTGTAAGCAATGCACCCATACAAGCACGTCTTGATGCAGGCCCTAATTGAGATAGACCCCTGTGAGCAGTATCTTCATGAGGCACAAAATGAGTAAACGTAAATTTACAATCTCTCATTTGTTCTTTACATAATGGACCTTCCTTCATTGTATCATCAAATCCAGAATTAATAGAATCAGTGGATTCATGAACAAACTGAACACCCTTAGTTCCATTTATGAGGACATTTCCACGAGAATCAAACCTCATTACTCTTTTGATGGTATCTGTATCCCATCCTTCTTTCTTTAAAAGATCTGAGACAACTTTCTTATCTTTTAGATCACTGATTTCTCCAGTTCGAAGCATTTGGGCAATATTTGGCTCTAATGGTTCTACCCTCATGAAGAGTTTATTGTGTCTGTTTGGAGACTTTGACATGACTGCTTCACAAGCGCCTTTTACCGTTTCTCTGTAATTGATAAGAGGTTCAGATGTTATAATTTCAATTTTTGTATCTTGTATACGATGGGTAGCTACATCAAGGTGCAAAACACCCATTCCTGCAACAATTGTCTCTCCACTTTCTTCATCAATTTTTACAATTAGATTAGGATCCTCAATGGTTAATTGTTTTAAAGTTTCAACTAATTTAGGCAAGTCTTTTGGATGTTTTGGCTCAATTGCAATTTGAACCACAGGTTCTGAGACATAATGTACACCTTCAAACATTGGCATGTCTTTAATTGATGAAATGGTGTGTCCAGCTCTTGCCTCTGTTAACCCGAGTAAAGCTGGAATATTTCCAGCCCCAAGTTCTCCAACTTGCTCTCTTTGATTTCCCATGAAAAAGTTTACAGATTGAACTCGTCCTTCTCTTTTTGAATCTATGATATTGATAGTTTGGCCATCTTTTATTGTTCCAGAAAATAATCTACCAATTGCGACAGGACCTGCTGCAGGATCCAAAACCATGTTTACAATCATCATGATGGTTGGCCCATCATCACTACATGCCAAAAGTGCTTTTCCTATATCAGAATCTAAATCGCCTTTCCAGATTTGAGGAATTCTGTACTGTTGAGCTTCATGTGGTGCAGGATGATGTTTAACTACCATTCCTAAAACTGCATCAGCCAATGGAGCCTTTTCAACTAACTCTTCAACTTTTTCGTTTTTATATGCATCAATAACATCTTTAAAAGAAATTCCTCTTTCTTTCATAATATCTACATTGAGTGCCCATCTATCTTTAGCAGAACCCAATGTTACACTGGCATCTTGAATTGATACCTTCCATTTTTCTTTGTATTCCGGTTCGGCATATGTCTCTATAAGTTGATTAAAGCTGGAAACAAGATCTGCAAGTTGCTCCTGCATTTTCTCAGGGGTTAATCTTAGTTCTTTGATGAGTCTGTCTACTTTGTTGATAAAAAGAACAGGTTTTACCCTTTCTTCAAGTGCCATTCTTGTAACAGTTTCAGTTTGAGTCATAATTCCCTCTACGGCATCACAGACAACCACAGCGCCGTCAATTGCCCTAAGACTTCTAATTACTCTGCCACTAAAGTCAACGTGTCCAGGTGTATCGATCATGTTTATGACATATTCTTCATCTTTTTGAGAAAAAAGTAATGTAACATTTGCCTGATAAATTGTAATTCCTCTTGCTTGTTCCTCTTTATCAAAATCCATCGCAAGTGCTTTTCCAGCAGCAGATGGGGCAATAATGCCAGAATAAGCCAACAAACTGTCACTCATAGTTGTTTTGCCATGATCAACGTGAGCAATAACACCAAAGTTTCGAATATGGTCCTTGTTTTTAATAATTTTAAGGACTTCAGTTGTCGACTTGTATTTTACCATATTCGCAAACCACGATATTCAGGTATTAAATCTTATGAGAAAGGAAAATCAATAGATTATTTTATCACTTACATTACGAAGATTTTTTGCCAATACAAAATGACAGTCTTTTTTGTATCTTTTTTTCGCCTCAAAAAGAGGCAGTAATTGTGAAAAGAAGGTATAGTAAATAATTTGAGAGATTTTGTTTTTAGAATTAAAAGTAGGATGAATTACATGGAGTCCTACATTTTCCAAATTTTTTGATAGATGCACATTATGAGTATTTTTTTCTTCAAAAATTATCACAGTATCACCTTTTTTTGCAGAAAATAACTCCATATGAGAAAATTGCTCAATATGTTCAAAGTGAGCATTAACCCCCAAAAGCTCATAAAATTTTGCAGCACAGTACATCGCTACAGGATAGGTATGCATATTCCCAAGAACAAAAATCCTTTTCCCAATTTTAGATTTTTCAGCATCAGAGTATGCTTTTTTGAAAATACTGTTATTCTTTGGAATAATAATTGGCGTGACTAGGGAAATACAAGTAAGAGCACTTTCTAAAAAACTAATACTTCCTGCAGTGAAGATATCAGAGTTTGGAGATTGAAGTAAAATAGTAGCATGGCAAGATTTAGCAAGTCTGCTTTGAGGTTTTGCAGTTATTGCAATAGATTTCTTTGCCATTTGTGCAACTTTGATATTTGAAATGGTGTTTCCTGAAATAGACACAAAATAGATTGTGTTATTTTTTGTAATTGATTTATTTTTGAGTAAATCTAAAGGATCCATAGATTTCACCCTAAGATCTGAAAAGGATTCTGCAAGCTTTGCAGATGCAAAGGAATCTCCACTTCCAGTAAAAATTATGTCTTTTTGGTGCTTGGAAGAGATGGGTTTTTGTTTTTTGAAATTCTTTAAAAATTTTGATTGTAAATTAATATCATTTTCAAAGGCCTCGATTGTTTTCACATTATTTGCAAGTATGGATCCATATATTAGAAAAACGATTAATCAAAAATTATAAAAATATCTAGAAACATGTTATTTTACCAAAACAATTTTTGATTAATAGGATTAAAAAAAATTACACCTTTTGATTTTATCTAATTTTACATACAATAATTATTGCCATAGCAAGCCGGGATTTGGTAATCTTTCGACATTGGTTACCAATATCGTCTATGGCGCCAAATGCCACTAAATTCTATCAAGTTTTGATTTTTATAACGAACTTTTTAGAAATCAAGTGTGGAAATTTCAGTAGGACATACTCCTGATTCAGATGATGCTTTCATGTTTTATGGCATGTTTACAGGTAAAGTGA
>JAQBBT010000091.1:0-3686 GCA_032125915.1 Nitrososphaerota archaeon | reverse complement strand
ACATGACCTGCGATCACTTTACCATATACAAACAAGTCTAGTTTTCCATTTTGATTTCCTCTAACTCCACATAGACCAATTTGGCCTTCAGCCATCTCACAATATCTAGCACAAGCTGTACAACGTACCTTATTGTTCGGTAATTTTTCATAAAGGATAGCCTCTTTTCCCATTTTACGTTATACTATCTATTTTTCAAATATAAGGTGAATGCATTTTTCGCAATGCTAAAAATATACAACATATCATCAATATCTATGAGCAAACCGGGAAATGTTTGGAGAAAAGTTCATGGTAAAATTACCAAACGTCCCACTAATTTCTCATGGTTAATCGAAGAAAAACTTGCAGGTTCTGGAATGCCTACTAGTATTGATGAGCTAGATTGGATTCTACAACAGGGTGTAAAATCAATTGTAACTATGACTGAAAATGCGTTACCTGAAAAATGGGTAAGTGAAATTGGATACTTGCATGTCCCCACACCAGATCTAACTGCTCCAGATATGGAAAAAATAGATATGGCAGTTGATTTTATTCATGAAAATATTATTGTCAATCAAGCAGTAATGGTTCATTGTGCCGCCGGGATGGGAAGAGCAGGAACTGTTTTGGCATGTTATCTAGTAAAGTACCAGAAATACTCAGCAAAAGATGCAATAAACAAAATAAGAAAAGAAAGACCAGGGTCTATTCAATCTGAAACACAAGAGCTGGCAATTACTTTTTATAAAAAACATGTGGAAAATTAAATAAATTCTGAAACTAGTTTTCCATCCACAACTTTAATCTGTAGTTTTTTATTTTCCTGAAATACTAAAGTTAGTCCTCCTTGAGAATCAGGATCCTCAACCTTTACCAATTCTATCATTTTAAGTTGATCAAATTTTTCCATATATTTCACCTATTCCGGAATGGATACAGTGTCAATCTTTCCGTCAACTGCCTTAATGAATAAAAACCGGTTATCTTTGAAGATAAATGTAATTCCTCCTTCCTTATCTGGTTCTTCAACTTCAAGAATTGGCTGTCCTAAAAGACCATCATATTTTGCCATATTATGTCTGCAAAATAGTTCCTTATATCCCTAATTGAATTAATATTTTTTATGTTAATTACGATTCAGAGATCTGTATTTAGTAAATTTACAAATAATAGGGATTATTTTTTCAAGGAAAATAGAAATGAATCATAATGAATTATGTCAAAAAGTCTTAGAGTTAGTACCACAGGTCAGGTTTAGTGGCATTTTAAACTCCAAAGGAGATTTAGTTGTTGGAAGTAATCGGGATGATTCACAAAAATTATTGAGTACTGATGAAGTGAAAATGTGCGTACACTATACTTTTCAGAGATGGACAAGTATCCAAAATCTTGCCCATAAAATTGGTAAAGAAAAGACAAACATTACAGAATTTGAGAAAGTTACACTGATGAGTATTCTCTTAGATGACGGAAATCTTCTCCTATTGAGTTCAGAACCTGGAGCCAATTATATGGAAATAATTTCAAAGGTTAAACAATTAATTCCTGATCAATAACACATTTTCAAAATAAGTATCAAACAGAATCAACCAATTGAGTATAATCCAAGTTATTTTATTCTCAAATTATAAAGTAGTATACAAGTGAAAATATATTGAAAGGACTTTATTGGTTAATTTTGGGACTGTGTGTCTGGTTTATTCCATACATTATCATGCAATCTATAGCAACGCCGGAAAATCCTGAAGAATCAACAACTGAAATACTATATACAATACCTCAAGAAATCATTATTGTTCATTTAGGAATAGCCTCAGCTGTGATGGTAAAGGCAGTAATTACGATTCGTAAGGAACGCAAAGAACTAAGAATTGAAGACTCTAGAAAAGAAAAGAAAAAATCAAAAAAGAAATAATTCTTAAAAATAAAAAAATTCTCTATATTTCTAATTTAAAAAACAAATCAGTGATTTTTCCAAATTTGGAGATAATATTGTATTCTCAGAGATGATAATTAGATAGTATAATAAATAAGCAAATTTTTAATTTTTGATATGAAGAAAATTGAGGCAATAATTAGGAGATCAAGCTATACCATAATTGCTGGTAAATTAAACACAATGGGTTACGTAATTATTGATAGACGAAATTTAGAGGATAATCAAATTTTTGATGCCCAAAAAGGATCAAAAGCTGGAGGAACACTTGGCACAAGAACAATTCCCCTTTCAAAAATTGAACTAGTTGTAGCAGAGAAAGATGCCAGAAAAGTAATTGACCTTATTTCAAAAAAATCAGGATTTACATCTGGTAAAATAGGAAAAATTTTTGTGTCTGAAATGGAGGAAGTTCTAGAAATTGACACGCTTGAAAGTATTCAAGATCTTGAACTAGATGAAATTAATACTCCACAAAAACCAAAAATTAAGCGAAGTAGATTGGTTCCACTTCAGAAATACACCTTACTTCGACTTCAAACTGTTTATGATGAAAACCATGAAACTCTAGCCTCAAATCATAGAATAAAATCATTTAGTGATTTTGTTAATCATTGTATTATGGGTTATCTTCCCTCACTTGAAAAACAACTCAAACATCCTACAGTTATCTATGGAAATAATTTTAGAGAATTTTAGATAACGCTTTCTCCTTCATCACCAGTTGCTATATCTATTGCTCGTAGAACTGGTGAAACGAAGATTTTTCCAATAGTTCCTTTTTCTTTAAGGATGTTTACCACTTGTTCCTCTTTACTTTCTGGAATAACTAATTCTATGACATACTTTTCACTGAACTGTGGTTGAAATATGGCACTTCCCTTTGAAGCATGGATTTCTGGAGGAGGTTTCTTTCCACGACCTCTTACCTTACCTACAGTCAAACCACCGATCTCGAATTCTTTAAGGGCTTCACTAATCGCCATCACGTCATTATTTCCTAGAAATGCTTCAATTTTTAACATTTGATAATTTTATAGGTTTTTCACAAATAATAGTTTCAGATTTTGATAATCAAGTGATAATCAAACAGTTATCAAATTTCGTTATTATTATTTAGTTTCATAAACTTCAGAGTAATATTGCCAATAGATTCAGGTGATACTGCATGGATGCTCGTAGCAGGAAGCCTAGTACTTTTAATGATCCCTGCGCTTGGTCTTTTTGAATCTGGTTTATTAAGAAAGAAAAATGCCGTATCTGTTTTTATGCAAATTTTCTTTGGTTTAGCATTGCTTAGTGTGATGTGGTTCGTATTTGGTTTTAGTTTAGCATTTGGTCCTGATGATACAAATCTTGGATTAATTGGGAATATGGATTGGGTATTTCTAAAAGGAGTACCTTGGGATGAAGCCCTTCATTATGCACCGACAATCCCAGGTGTTTTGTTTGTTAAATTTCAGTTAATGTTTGCTGCAATTACGCCTTTGCTGCTTACAGGCACAATAGCTGAACGAATGAAATTTAGTTCATTTATCATATTCATAGCCTCATGGTCCATACTCATCTATTATCCATTAGTACACTGGGTATGGGGAGGTGGTTGGCTAGCTGCAATAGGTGTAGTCGATTTTGCTGGTGGTATAGTAATCCACACAAGTGTAGGCATGGGTGCACTAGCTGCTGCAATTGTGCTTGGCCGCAGACGATTCTTTGGCCCTGCAATTGAAATTCCACACAGTATTCCACTAGCTGTAGTAGGTTC
>JAQBBT010000090.1:0-5222 GCA_032125915.1 Nitrososphaerota archaeon | reverse complement strand
GTGAAACAACATTTTGAGGGGATTGGTCGAGATGATATGCAGTTGGAGTAGTATTAGCTGTCAGTGACAGACAATTCTGTGGTGTATTGTAATGTGCCATGGTGGTGTGTATGGCGCTGTCATCAGGTGAAACAACATTTTGAGGGGATTGGTGGAGATGATATGCAGTTGGAGTAGTATTAGCTGTCAGTGACAGACAATTCTGTGGGGTATTGTAATACATCTCATGCCTCCTTTTCAGGCAAAAGATATTGTTTCATTGCAGTGCAATGGTCTGCCATAAATCTATCAAGATCTGCTAATTTTTCTTGCCATTGCGTAGTTGTCATATCAACACAAGTTTGAACTACTTTATCTTCAGAAACTAATTCCATTGCTTGTTTAGTATTATTCATGACAGACAAGACAAATTCTTTGTCAGTTTTGATATGCTCTTTTGTACCCAATATTTGCTCATGCCCTGACACCAATACATCAAAATCAAAATCTTCAATCAAGGTATCATAAGCTTTGATATGTTCATCAAGATTAACTGTAACACCAAAAGCCCTGTAAGGTGCCGCTTCTGGGTGGAGTAGATCTACAGCCATAGCAATATTGTGTTTTGGAGAATAAATTACAATGTCACCCTCAGAATGAAATGGTCCAATATAGTAGAGTTCCAACAATTGATCACCAACTGACAGAATATACGTATCATCAAAGGTTATTGTTGGAATTGGCCTATCAGGATCATTTTCAGATAGTAGTATATCTGCAGTGTCTTGGTGTGCAATGTATTCAATACCTTCTGGAAATATCTGACCTGCAGAACCTGTATGATCTGCATGCGAATGAGAATAAATCATATGAGTTATAGGCTCATCAGTGACATCTGTGATTGCCTCAAGATATTTTTCTCCAAGAGGTTGAGGTGCATCAATTACAATTACACCTTCACCAGTAACTAGAAACATCACTTGATAACCACCTCCAATTAACCAAAAAACTCCATCTGCAATCTCATCTACAAAATATCCTTTATCTTGATCAATTACAGGAGATTGTTTTGTGTAAATCAAAGCTTTTGAATAAACACCATCATAATGTTGTACTAAATTATCTACAATATTTTTTTCTAAAATTTCTACAAGGGAATATTTCAATGATGATGCATCGGCAGGAGGGTTACCTATTTCATGTATTGCAACTTTTAATTTATATTCATTACCTTTTTGAAATTCAAATCCATTAATTTGATCATAGAAAATTTTCCAATCAGAATCAGGATTTTCTCTTACCAACATACATTGTTGTATTCCAACACCAACACAATCAACTAGTTCAGAGTCAACATACAAAGTTGAAAATAAAGTTTCAGTTTTTTGTACACCGTTAATAATTTCTACAAAATGTTTTCCATCTTCTGTTCTACATTGTCTTGGATAGGATTCCATTACAGAATTTCCAGCATCAACACAGTCTTCAAAACTAGTGATCAAAGATATTTCAGAACATTCACCTTGATGTTTTATTTTCATGTGTTCTGCATCTACTGCACACATATTTCCATATGTCTTACCATCTAATCCACAAACTGGTACATACTCTAATGTACATGCAACTGGAGGTTTTGTTGTTTGCCATCCACGAAGTGTTATCGTTTCAACTGAGCTAAAATTTACACAAGCAGGTGTCGCATCATGAGATTTGAAAACAAGTTCCTTTCCTTCTGCACAGATAATATTATCAACAGAAAGTCCGGCATATCCTTGATGGATTGGTCTTAGATATGGCTGAACTATACCATCCATAACGCAAACTTTTCCCGCGTATACTCCCTGTCCACAGCGGTCATTAAGCACACAGATATCTCCTAATGAGGCAAATCCAGGTGCACAAATTCCATTAAATGGTAAATGGTGTTGTCCCGCATCGCCCTGTTTTTCAAAATCAGAGTATTCTTCATTTGAAGCAAAAGCAAAGTCATAACTAGCACAAACTAGGAAAACTACTGAAAATATTACGGCGTAATTTACCGATTTTTTCAAATTTTCCCCCATTGTATTTAAATTGGTTTTACTGCTTTTGAGTCTTAGGTATTATTTCTACGACAGACAGACAGCATAAAGTCTGTAAAGTTTCTGTCAGACATCATATGTTCAATCGTAAAAATTGGAGTTTAGATGTCTCAAATACATTATAAAGGATATAGAGTTTGATGATTTGATGCTAGTGAAAAACATTACAGTTTTAGGATCTGGGATTATGGGTCACGGTATTGCACAAGTAGCTGCAACTGCAGGATACAATATTGTTCTAAGAGACATCAAACAAGAATTTTTGGACAAAGCAATGGAGAAAATAAAATGGAGTTTAGATAAACTAGCAAGCAAAGAAAAAATAACACAGCAAGAAGCTGATTCAATTTATTCCCGAATAAAACCTGTTGTAGATTTAGCAGAAGCTGTAAAAGATGCAGATCTGATAATAGAAGTGGTGCCAGAAATCATGGAGTTAAAGAAAAAGGTTTATGCAGAACTAGATGCAGTTGCAGGCAAAGATGTAGTATATGCATCAAATACAAGTACACTACCAATCACTGAAATTGCAAACACGACATCTCGTCCAGAAAAATTTATTGGGATTCATTTTTTTAATCCCCCACAATTAATGAAACTAGTTGAAATTATTCCAGGAGAAAAAACATTACAAGAGATTACTGATTTGACTCAAGAATTTGTAAAATCAGTAAATAAAACTGCAGTTTTATGCCGAAAAGATGTTCCAGGTTTTATTATCAATAGACTCTTCATCCCAATGGTTCATGAAGCATGTTATGCAATGGATAGAACTGGTGCAACACTTGAGGAAATTGATTCGGCAGTAAAATTCAAGCTGGGTTTCCCAATGGGTATTTTTGAGCTAGCAGACTTTACAGGTATGGATGTAATTCACAAAGCAACAACTGAAATGCACCTGCGAGATAAAAAAGTAATTTTACCACATCCAACAATCGAAAAAATGTTTGATGAAAAAAAGCTAGGGCAAAAATCAGGAGAGGGTTTTTACAAATATTCAGATGACAAATACGAACGTGTTGCATTATCTGAAGAGCTGGCTGGAAAATTTAATCCGATACAACTAGTTGCAAATATTTTAAACAATGCAGCATGGCTAGTTACAAATGGTGCAAGTGACATTGAAGAAATTGAAAAAGCTGCACAGTTAGGATTGGGACTCAAAAAGCCACTCTTTGAGACAGCAAAAGAAATAGGTATTTCAAACATCATAAATGAATTAAATCAACTTGCAGAAAAGAATGGAGAGTTTTACAGACCAGATCCATTACTTGAATCTATGCAGTAATTAATTCTAATATTTTATCAACTGCTTCTTTTGGAGTATCAACCCCAATGATTTTGATATTTTGTCTGTGATCTAAATAATTATCAATAAACTGTGCATTTACTCCACCCATATTTCTAATGGCAACCATGGGTTTTTTGTGCATGTATGCAGCACAAATTTCAGATAAAGTTCCTGAACCACCACCAATTATTATTATTCCATCAGCTGCTAATGCATTGATAAAATCTCTGGTCAAACCCATCCCAGTAGGAATTACAATATCACAATACTCATTTGCTTCAGATGCATCAGCTTGAGGAATAATCCCCACAGTCAAACCGTTTGAATCACACGCACCATGAGATGCAGCCTGCATCACACCTCCAAGACCTCCTGTAACTAAAACATGGCCCATCTTTGCAACCTCAGAGCCAGTCTCATATGCAATTTTAGAATGCTCCTCGGTACACCCATTGGTGTTGTGTCCAATAATTAAAATCTGAATTTTTTTGCTCATTTGTTATTAGATTGATTTGTGTATCAAATATGTTTCCAAACGCAAATTATATTAAATAAAGAACCTAAAGTATTTCATGGAAAAACGTTCAATGCCAGTTTGTTTCACAGAAGAACAGCACAAGATGATCGAAGAATTTGCCAAGAAAAACGGCATGTTAAACACAAGCCAAGCTCTTGAGAAAATCTTAGCCAAATAATCTGTTTTTTTACTTTTTGTTTTTATTTTTAAGGTAGATATATGATAAGTTAATTTTAAAAACCATTATGGGTCTTTTTAGTAAAAAACCAACATATTGTGCAATCTGCCAAAAAGAGATCACCCACAAACACAAACCTAAAAGAGAATGGAATGTTAATGGATCCCTTTGCGGGAACTGCCACGTAGATAAAACAAAAGAATTCTACGAGGCAACGATTCGACAACCATGTGTAAAGTGTGGAACTACAAGGAAAATATCAGACTTGTGGGAGCCACGATGGCAATGGGATATGGACGGCCTACTTTGCAAGGATTGCTTTGATAAAAAAGAAATAGAACATGCGACAGCAAAAAACTATTGCTCTTTATGTGGAGCAAAGATAGGATTTTTCAGACACAACCCAAAACCAAAATGGAAGATTGACGGTCAACTCTGCAGAAAATGCTGGGATGGAAAAAAAGCAGAGTTTGGATAAATCATGAGATTTTTTAAAAAATTTCAATGCAACATTTGTTCTAACAAGTTTTCAAAACAAGAAGAACTAATGCAACATCAACAAGTGGTTCATTTTAAAGATCATCCATATGATTGTAAAGAATGTGACAAGGACTTCTCAAACATGGAAGATATGAGAACCCATCTGCAAAGAGAACACAGTTACAAAAAAGATAGATGACTAGATAGCTTTTACAGTCTTTACTACTGGAGGTCTTACTTTTGTAAAGACTCTAAATCCACAAATACATTTGATTTCAGGTAGTCTTGACAGCTCAGTATTTGATACATGTGTATCACATCTTAAACAAGAATAAACTACATCAAAGGTCTCTTCAGGAATCTCTTCTACTTCTTCTACATCTTCAATGTTTTCATCAACCATGTTTATCATCAAAATTTCTATAATTTAAGGTAATACCAAACTATGTCAGAGACAATTCAATGTAAACATCATCAGGAATTTTGAGCCTCATTAGTTGTCGAATTGCTTTATCATCAGCGTTAATGTTAATTATTCTTCGGTGCATTCGCATCTCCCATTTTTCATAAGTTTCAGTGCCACTTCCACAAGGGGACTTTCTTGTTGCAATGTGTAGTCTTTTTACAGGGAGTGGTGTAGGACCTTTAACTTTAACACCAGTTTTTTTCCCAATGCCCATGATTTCATTGCATACA
>JAQBBT010000089.1:0-2867 GCA_032125915.1 Nitrososphaerota archaeon | reverse complement strand
CGCTGGCTTGGGCGAAAAAGAAATACGGTGCGCCGTGCGATGCCCGGGCATTGCCGGCGGTTTCAAGTCCATCGAATGGGATGGGGGCCGGAATCCGATCGGGTCCGCTTTACTTTGATTTTTTTAATTCTCTAATCTCATTCTCAAATCCAAGTCTTATTGCTTCTTGATTTACTGTATCTTCGTGTTCTTGATGTTCTTTACTTCCTATGGGATAATCCTGTTTCAGGATTCTATTTAACATAACTTCTTTGGCTCTGGGTTTTAGTTTTTTTAGTCTTGGCAGTTCTTTTTTTACGGTTATCCATGCATAACTCCATTCAGAAATTTCGTGAGCAATTAATCCTTTAATGTATTCATCTGAACGCTCATCCAAATCATCTACTATGATTGTGATTATAAAAAATGAATTTTCAATTGTTTCTTGTATGGAATATGTGCAATTTCCATCCCTATCTGCAGGCATAAAATCTGGAACAATAGGTACTAAGTTTTTCATATGATTCCAATAATCTAGTGATTCTTCTCTAAGATTGAATCCAATCATTCCTCTAATTTGGAATTGTTCCTCATCTGGAAGTCGTTCAACTACATTATCTATCAATGATTGAATACGTTGACCTAAAGGATGATTCTCATCAAGGTGAACTTTTACATTAGTATAGAAACTAGATTTTGAAACCACTTACAACCTACTATTTCCTTTGTTTTTAAAATTTGATAGATGTGTTTCTTTCTGCCAAGACTTTTGAAATTAATAAGTTTTTAGACCGTTCAATTTTCTTTACAACACATCCAGATGTCCCCACGTGGACTTTATCAAAGTAAATGAGAATCCAAGAAATAGTTAAATTGAATACCATAACTCCTGAATATGGACTTGCGGAGCGTTAGGTCGTCGGTTCGAATTCGTTCTAATCCGCTTTACTTTGATTTTTTTAATTCTCATGGGTGTCTTAGAAATTTTATGCCTAAAATGATTTTTAATTTTTATTTTTGATATATTTTTTGATGTCTATTATTTCTAGTGGTTCTCCGGATTTCCACAACAACCCACACAGCCTATTTAGATTGTCTATCATCTCAGCTGAATTTGTACACAAAGAAAAATCTAATTCAGAATTTGATGATAGTTGATTGACTGCAGCAGAATCTGACATTATCATTTGTTTGTCCTTTTGAACTACCATTCTACCTTTTGATGGAAGTTTACAGACTCTAGTTTCTGTAGCATTGAATCTTTTTACAAACGGAACAAGTTGGTGATCATCGATTTCTACTAATAATTTTACAATTCCACCTTTTCTCTCACAAGAAGCAATTTTTTCTGGAATTACACTATGGTACATTTTTGATATGTCTTCTAATGTAGTTACTATGTAGATGGTTCCAGAAGAATTTTCAATCATCTGTGCAATGTCTGAATATATATTTGCCCTACCTTGAACTACGCGAAAAGTTGGAACGGTTATTCCATTGGTTATGGTGATTTCGCTAGTTATTTTTTCAATTATCCCATGTCCTGATTTTTTGATTTTCCTTACCTCGTCTTCTTTTTTTCGTAGAGCGAGTTTCACTGCTTCCTTTGGGTCTACTGGAATGCATAATTTTGGAATTGATAAAGTAGTTGAAAGAATATTTCTACTCACAAGTTTATCTACTGTTCTATACATTCTTGCCCTGTCTACATCGAGCTCTTTGGCTAATGCACTTGCTGTAATCGGACCTGTTCTTAACAGGTTAAGATAAATTTTAACTTCTAATTCATCTAGATCTAAAATTTCTTCTAATTCTTCTTTTAAGGAATCCACATAGTCTTGAAATGCCATTATTTTCTTATTTTCTCCATTATCTTTTTGTTCTGTACTAAATTCCCTTGAGAGCATATAGTATTTTCGTAGAATTTCTTAGTATTATCCAACAGACAAAAAAATTGACAATTGATTAAAAACTAAATTATAATTATTTAGATCATGCCTATGATTTGACAGATTGTAAAAATTTGATTTTAATGGCATGTTTTTTACTTTTGAATTAAACTTATTTCTAAATTCTTTTGGAATTTTTAGACTTATGGGATTACGATAATTCCATTTTCTGCCAAGTATTGAATACTAGCGATAAATTCATCATCACTAATGGTATCTTCTGCCCAATAACCTGCAATATTTTTCACCCATATTGGCATCCCTCTAAAGTTTTGAGAAGAGGTTTCTGGTAAATCTGGAATTTGAAGAATATTTTGCTCGATTAAATATTGAATGCCTGATACAAACGCATGATCTCCGATCTGTTCACTTGCCCACCACTTTGCATTATTTTTAATCCAACTTGGGATTTTTTCATTATTTTGAGATGAGGTCTTTTGTGATTGAGGGGGGTCTAGAATTTTAGGGGCGGGATTTGATTTTGCTGTTGATGAATCAAATTCTTTATTGATTACTTCAAATGTGATGTCTGTATTCTTATCAACCTGTTCCATATAGCTAGCAGAAATACGATAAATTCCTCTGACTGATTCGTCATTGAAAATAATCAATGTTTCAAAATAACCAACACCTGTTGTTTTTATTTTCAAAACTTCTACCGAATAGTCTGGTTTGTGAATTGTAATAATTACTGGAAGACCTCGATGAAATTCTTCTTGGGATATTCTTCCTGAAAGTGTAACTATCTGTCTATCATATCTATCTGCTTCTATTACTTTTTGTGAAATACTCATTGAAGTAACTGGTGACAAGGGAATGATTGGTTCTGGTGTTGGAGTTGGAGTTGGAGTTGGAGTTGGAGTTGGAGTTGGAGTTGGAGTTGGAGTTGGAGTTGGAGTTGGAGTTGGAGTTGGTGTTGGTTCTGGTGTTGGTTCTGGT
>JAQBBT010000088.1:0-9860 GCA_032125915.1 Nitrososphaerota archaeon | reverse complement strand
CAGTACTGCCATGTTTATCTGTCCAAACACATTTTTTCTCAGAAATTTTTCAGAGGAATCAATTACTCTTGTGTATTGATATCCTTTTTTCAATGCTTTGTTAATTCTATTTTGCACATTTTTTATCAGTGTGTCAGAGTCAATCATTTTATCTGAATTTTTGCTAAAAAGTATGTCTATTATGTTAGGATTTTGTTCTCCACCTGTTTTGGAACTCACTGATTTTGTAATGTATGGCTAGTATATACGCCATAATCTCCTTTTATTTTTTAAAGTTAACAAATGTCGGGATAACAAGAGGGATGTATCTGATTTTTCAAAAGTCTTTCCAATATTCTCAAGGTTATTCCTGAAATAAGGTGCTTATTTATGATGACAGGATAATAAAGACATCATGTCAATTCCAAAAGATATTCATGATTTTGTCGAAGAGCAAATAAAATTAATGATTTCACAATCTAAAGTCTATTTACCATTCATAAAAGTTGCATTTCCTTATTCAAAAAATCCAACTGACGCATGCTATAACCTAATTGTAGGTAGTGCAGTATTATTATTTTTAAATCAATACGCTATAAGATTAAAGTTTCCTACTCCTGAAGAGTTTACTGAATTTGGAGAAATTACTTTAAAATATAGAGAAGAAATTGAACAATTTTTAAAGTAATTATTCAACACTCATCGTTCCCAAAAAATAATTTCAAATTCTCAACAAGTAATGGATGTTAAAAGGTGGTCAAGCTTTATTGGTTTTTTTATACACATCTCAACGCCTTCTTTTTTCAATAAATGATGAATCTCCATATCAGTAAAAGAGATTGCCGAAAAAATTACTATTTTTTGATCTTGTAGTCTTTTTTCACGTTCTAATGTATGAATAATACCAATTCCACTAAATTCAGGCATGGAAATATCTAATAGAACCGTATCATAATTTTCTTCTTTAATTCTTTTCAATCCATCAATTGGGTCATTGGTGACATTGTTTTCTATTCCTTTGGCATTAAGATATTTTGAGAGGAGACATGTGGTTTCTTGATTGTCATCAATTATGAGAACTTTCACAAAATACAAACTGGTTTGTTCTATTTAGGAAAATGTTTGTCTTAGCGGTTACATAAATTCTTCATCCTTCCCAAAAAAATAATTTCAAATTCTTACTGAGCGAAATATAAAAAGTTCAGC
This sequence comes from Nitrososphaerota archaeon, assembly GCA_032125915.1. GTDB lineage: Archaea > Thermoproteota > Nitrososphaeria > Nitrososphaerales > Nitrosopumilaceae > Nitrosomaritimum. Next base: position 8,675 of record JAQBBT010000088.1, on the reverse strand, counting down.
GTTCTAATGGATTTCGTTATAATAACTAGGATGTTTACGCGCCCTTTTACACCAGCAATTTGGGCTGCATATAGGTAAGTTTGACATTTTTACTCTCTAGTAATTTATCCATGAAAACCCACTGGGAAATATTTCTGATATGTTTATTTTTTATATTTTCTTTATGCCAAATTCAGTTAAAACCATGATGAACGATTTATCGGTATTTTTTGGGATCTTAAATTTGTGAATTAGGAGGGCAAGCAAGTTTGATCCTCCTTTTGCTTCAGTCCCTTTGGGGGATACGTCGAAGAAATCAAACCCGCAAACAGTCTTGCTTCCTATTTTTGTTAATGTCATATATTTTCAAAAATTCTTAAAATTAACGAGGTTTTTTTAATTAATCAAAATGGATCAAAAAATTGATGTTAAATGCCTGGAAATGTAATTTTCTAAATTTTATTATCCTTTTTACTGGAATTTGTTCAAAGTAAACACACAATTTCTTTTAATCAATTCTGAGAAAATATTTTGAGTCATCAAGTTTGACGGCATTCCTACGTTTGCCTTAACTGACCATGCCCTAGAATTCTTTGCCGACAAACAATTATTATACAAATCAAAAAAAAAACAAAATATTTTTCAGATATGATGAGAAACAAAATATCATTGATTATAACATGTAAAGGTATGAAGAAAAATGGCAAAGTAGAAGAATGCCAATTTTTGCATGATGGTAATTGGGGTGATGGGGTGATAGTGAGTCATCAGATATATCATGAATCTTTGCAAAATAAAAATTCCTTTTGGTTAGGATTTGAGACGTCCCTTTTTATTGGAAAATCTAGTGGTCGAGATGGAAAACAATCTTGATGTTCATATTTCTCACATTTATTTTATCTGATTACTTTTAAAATTATTTTTTGGCACCTCCATATACTACACAATATTAGATGTCGTATTGGATTTGGAATTATTTTTTAGAGGAAAATAATTTATTCTTGTTGCGAAAATAAACTGAAACCAAATTAGATACAAAAGGTATAATTAATTTGTAAAACATAATTTGATTGTGAAGGAACTAGTATCTTTTGGTAACAAAAGAACTTATGATGATTTTAAAAAACAAATTCCAATTAAAATTCAACCTCTTTTTAATTCAATTAGAGAATATTGTCTCTCATTAGGGGATAATGCAGTTGAAGACATAAGGATGCACAGAATTGTTTTTGGCAAATCCATGACTTTTAGGTGGTTTGCAGATGTGGCCCCTCAAGAAAATTCTGTTACTGTCAAAATTCAAAAGAGTCGTAAGGAACAACCTCAAAACCTTCAGGTAAACACAGAACAGGATTTAGATGTTCTTAAAAAAATTCTAAAAGACGCTTTTGACACAATTCGGTAATTTTTTGGACTTGTTATTTCTACAAAAAAATTTAAATTTTTTCGATGTTTTTTCTTCTGTAATTTTATGCGTAAAAATCAGATAAAATACCTGAATAATTTTATTCCTAGTTCTTTTTTATCAAATCGTGGAAAACGACGATATGCTCTTGTGGTCAGAAGACTATCTTCTTAATTGGTCAGATTTTAAGGCAGAATCAAATCTTTCTGCATTTGAAGACTCGTCAAGTCATATTAAATTTCATTACACCTGGCTTGTAAATTCAGAAGTGTTAGGTGACAGAATTTACTTTTTAATTGAGGACATAAGATTATCCACTCAATTCCTTCGACATCTTTCTTGGGTGCGAGAAGCACAAGATACCTCGGATCTCTTAAAACATGAGCAAGGACATTTTGATCTAGCTGAATCTCTTAGACCTATAATTACAGAAAAAATTCAAAATGAATTCAAAGATAAAAAATTTCCAACTAGAGGGCAAAATGATGAACAACAAAAACAATTTGCACGTGAAGATTCAGGTTTGATGATTGCCAATGAATTAGAAAAATGGTTTCTTGATTTTTCTCAAAAAAGAGAAAAATATGATAAAGATACTGAATTTGGACATAATTGGAAAAAACAAAAGGAATATGATGAGCAATTCGCTGAGCTAAGAAAACAAAATTAAATTTATTACAAATTTATATTTTTATTTTAAATTTTTATTTTCAGAGATATTATTTATAAAATTCACCAATCCTCTGTAATATTTAATATGAAAATCAATATCATTAATTTCTGATTGTTTTAACTCTTCAAGCTCTGGACCGAAATCTCTTTTATCTGTTTGAATTTGATTTAATGTATTTTCATTTGTCTCAATCATGTGAAATAAACTATGCAAAACCTCTTTTTTTGTGAGTGTCTTATCGCATGATTTTTTTAACAATGTTTCAATCCAATCCATAAGAATTAAAAACATAATGGATATTTCATTTCCTGAATGCGAACTTTTCATTCATTTACTCTATTTTTTTTGGTTCCAAATAGTTAGAATGAACGCTATGGATTTAGAATATGCCTTAAGATTTGAAGATTTTTGAAATTATATTTTAGCTAAGATTTCTGAGCCTTTTTTCGCCTTTCTGTAATCTCTCTATTTCGTTCTACATCCGAATGTACCTCCACATGATCAAAGAGGTCTTCTTTTGAATCAAAAATTTGCTCACAGTAATAGCATTGATGCATAGTATTGTTAGATCCTCCTCAAATTAATTATTTTTCCCTAACTTAACGCCTAATCCTAAAGATTGTGTTACTTTAAAATAAAATAAAAAGATATTTGATGGGTTATTTTCCGTTATCTGCTCTGACCTTTTGTGCTATGTCGCCAAAGGGGTCGTCATGCCACTGTTCTTTGTTTAATTCTGCGCCCATGCCAGATGGTGATGAAAATGCTCCTTGTTCAGCTGCTGGTGCTGAAATTGCGCCTTCTGGAACGTAATTTGCCTGGTTTGCTGTCCCATATGCGATTGCTGCACCCATCCCTATAACGCCTACGGCTATGCCAATGTAGACTAGTGCTTTACTTGCCATTGTTGAATATTTTCATATTTTTGTATTAATAATGTAGGACCGCAGTGAATGGCATCGCACTGTCCTTAGATAATTTTGTGTGAATTCTCAATTTATTATATAAATATTCTATTCACCTAAAATTTGAACAGAAGATAAAATACTATTTCTAAAATCAACAGTTATGCAAGTATCGCATACTACCCAAATTAATGATTCAAGTGATAGACTTTGGAATACAATAAGATCCTTTGATGGAGTTGAGCGATATCTATCAATTGTATCAAAATCCACAGTTGAGGGAAACGGGCAAGGATCTAAAAGAACATGTGATGTAAACATGGGAAGTCAAATGTTTCAAATTCAAGAAACATTAGAAATTCTTGATGATTCAAATCACTCGCTTACTGTTTCCTTAGATGATGGTCCTATACAGATGAAGGGCATGAAATTTACTTTTGATGTTAAAAATCAAGGTGAGAGAAAATCAGATATTACTATAAGTACAAATGTCACAAATCCAGATGCAGCAAGCATGGCAGAAACCCTTTTTGCCATGATAGGGCAAGGATTAAAAAAATTTCATGAACTATAACTAGGTTTTCCTTTATCTTTATTTTTTTACAAAAACTCCATGATTTTAATACGGATAAAAATGAGACTAAGTTCTGTCTCTTTTAGAATACTTTCCTAAACAATTCTCTCCTAGAGAAATTCAAAAAATAATTCTCTCTGAGATTGAAGAGAGTCTCAAATCAGGATATAAAAAATTAATTTTATGTGCCCCAACAGGTGTGGGCAAATCCTTAGTGGGAGCTACTGTTTCTAGTTATTTTGATAGATCCTTTACGGTTACTGCATCTAAACAATTACAGGATCAATATATCAAAGATATCCCATTTCTCAAACCCGTAAAGGGCAAACAAAATTTCCCGTGTTTAAAGCTCATGGAATCCGAAAAGATGGATAATTCAAGACGTGCAATGAGGTGGGGTTTGACATGTGATAAAGGACAATGCCAAGAAAAAGTTATCAAAAATGGAAAAGAGATTACTGAAATCTGTAGATTCAAACCAACAATTAAACAAGTAGAAGAAAACAAACACGATGAAAATTCATGTCACTATTATCTTCAAAAATATGATGCCCTAGTCTCAAAGCACTCTCTTTGGAATTATCATGCATATTTCCAAATTATGACGTTTAACAAGAAGTTATTTGAGGATTATCTGGACAGAAAGGTGTCTATTTTTGATGAGGCTCATAAAATAGAGGACCAAATTATTCAGTTTGTAGGATTTGATATTTTTAGTGGTCAGATAGATGAGTGTAATTTAAGCACAGAGCGATATGATTTTTCAGATTTAGATTCTATGATTCAGCTAACTGATGATATGGCATATTCTTATGCAAAAAAAATCAAAGAAATCAAGGAAAGTGGTGAATATCAAGCAAATCCTGATTATGAATTAATTACCAGATTAGAAAGAAGATATGACAAAGCAGCTCAAGCAAAAATTGACATCATTGCAGATAAAAATAATTTTGTAGTTAATGAACCTGTAAAAGACTTTGATGGTAATTTTAGAAATATTTCTTTAAAACCAATCGATGTTTCAAAATTTTCTAAATCTCTTTTTGATACTGAATTCCAAATTTTCATGTCAGCTACTATTGATCATAATAGTTTCTGCCAAAACATGGGTTTTGAAAAAGATGATGTTGCATTTATCGACACGGAGAAATCCCCATTTCCAATTGAAAACAGATCTATTGATTTGCTAAACATTAAGCGACTAAGTTATGGCTCTACTGAATCTGATGAGCTAGAAGTAATTCAGACTATTGATAGGATTTTAAATGAACACTCAAAAGAAAGGGGACTAATACTTACATCATCTATTTCGCGTTGCAACAAAATTCTCAGATATCTTTCCCCAAACAATGCAAAGCGAGTTAGAATTTGTCATAGCATGAATAAAGATGGAAAAACTCAAGATGAGGTAATAGCAGAACACTCCAAAGATCCAACAGGCGTTTTACTTTCTTCTTCTCTTTGGGAAGGTGTTGATCTGAAAGATGACTTGTCAAGATTTCAAATTATTGCAAAAGTACCATATCCAAACTACACTGAAAAAAGAGTAAAAGCAAAAATGGAGAAATTCCCTCTTTGGTATACTTCGCAAACCTTAACTAAAATACTTCAAGGATTTGGACGCTCAATTAGAAGTGATACTGATTGGGCCAAGACCTATGTTTTAGACACTGCGATAAATAACGTCTTTTTTAAGGCTCAAAGTATGATTCCCCGGGCATATTATGATGTTTTAGGAATGGAAGACATTTAAAAAATAATGAATTGATCAAAAAATATCTATAATATTAAACCCGCGTTATTTTCTAGGTCTTCGACGTGGGTGTTTTTCAAAATAGTGTTCTACATTTTCATTCCATAGTTTAGATTCTGGTAAACGTGAACGAGCATGAGGTCTTTTTCCGCTGTTTGACAGAATTTCGCTCTGTTTTTCATAAAATTGGTCCGTTTCATTAACCAACACATCCAGAAAGTCAGAAGCTTCCATGGCCTCTAAACTCTTGGGATCTCGATGGGTCATGATAGAATTAATCAGTGTGTCTATCTTTGCAGTTTTTATTTTATATTCACTGAGTACTCTGTGTTCAAAAGAAATCATTTCATTTTACAGTATAATTCACTAGTTATGTTCATTTCGGCGCTTGTCTTAAAAATAAAAAATTCAAATCTTCTTCAGTATTTGTCCTTTCTAAAAAATAATTCATTAAAACTGAAAAAGGATAATCATTCATTTCCAATATTTTTTCTAAATATTTAGCCAGATTTTTAGATCATTGATTTTTTCGTTTAACATATTTTCTGTCAATGGTTTCATTATTTGCATAATTGTTTCTTTTGTAATATCTTCGCCATTAAATATCCCTGCAAGATAAACTAACCCTCCTGCTATGGGTCTAGTATCCATTGATTGTATGAATTGATTTTCTTCTATGATGTGGTATTTGCGGTTTAACCATGTTTCAGTAGCAGAATTTTGTAAATTAGTTTTTTGTAATAATAATTTGATATATTCCCATCCTTGCTCAACATTTGTAGAGGAAGTTTTTCTAATGAGGGCGACATCGGGATTGACTTTATCTAAATATGCTAATCTTCGATTCAATAATGTAAATTGATATGTCAGCACATAAAATTACTGATTAGCTAAGAGTTGACCCAAATTTAAATTCTAATAAACCATTTTGGAGAGAATTACTATTGACTATGTGTCATTATTTTTTGCAAGAAACAACTCATTTAGAATTAACTCGTATAGTAGATGGCGAAAATCACAAATGAATGAAACGAAACAAACTCAAATCAACTTGGGTGATTACAACAAGCCACAAGAACAAACAAAAGCCATTGGAATTGGAAAGATTTCAGGTAGCATTCTCAACATCAAGAATTTTCATACAAATCGAGGTAGGCCCTCACAGTATACTCCAAAAGAGGCAATCGGCGATGATGGAATGACAGACTATCATATCATTGATACTGCAGAATCCTTTAATGTCAACGGTCAACAAGTAGGCTCTTTCTTTGTAACTCCCTCAATAGTAAAGCAGATTCAGCGAGTTCCTAACTATCAAGATGAGCTTTCATCTGGAAAGGTATTTGGACCATGTAAGGTAGGACAGAAAAAATCTGCAAAGACTAATGCAAACTATTGGTGTCTTCTTTTCCCAGGGGAAGAAGGTTACTAGCCTTTTTTTATTTTTTAGAATCTGGAATTTATTTTTTGAAATATGTGCCAAACTAGACACTCGTGCTAATATAATGACGTGGAATTTGAGATTCATTATTTTATAACAAATTGATCCCATTAATTGAAAGTTTAATAATATATCCAATGTATTTCTAACAATGCTATTTGGAGTCTTTGCTACGCATAGTCCCGAATCATGCCCATTAAACAATGAAAGCAGCAAGAAGATTTTCATGAACATTAAAGATGAAATGGATTTGAAGATGAGAAATTTTAATATCAGCAAAATCATCGGGTTTTACATGTCTGTCCTAGAACATCAATGGATAATAATTTTTGATGCTGCACACGCACATGATATTGAACAATTATGCATCGATGTGGGAATTTCATCTATAAGCACAGTCAAAATAGTTCCTATGAACTATTATGTAGATACTTTGGAAAAAATGAAAGCTGGCTTGGAAGGCCACTGAGTGCAGGTTTTGGTAGAAAAATAAACAAAAAATAAAATTTTGAAGGACTTAAGATCCATTCTACATGTATTTCAAATAACATTCAGATAATTGATTAATTCACAAATTAAATTTTGAATTTACATGTGTTAATTCTTGAACCACTGTGCATATTTTTCGAAAAACAATCTAAATTTGTAATGTATGCTTTGACTACCTAGTACTTTGATCGACTTTTAGATTAAATTCTCTCAAAAAAAATACCTTATTTTGAAATTACCTTGAGAATATGTGCTAAAAATCAATCTTAAATGTATATTCAGGCACAATAAAGCATTTTATTTTGAAACCTTTAGTAGATAACAGATTTTATTGTAATTTTCTTTCCTGCTATCTCTAATCATTATCCTGATCGCTGATCTATAAAGATTGTGGACAAATTATTCATTGATATTTTTCATGAAAATCATCCAAATGCTTAATTGATTATCTAATAATTAATGCATCATGACTTTATTTGATTTTATCAAATCTATACAAAATCAGAAAAAAATCCCAAAGAATATTCGTCTTTATCTTGTTTCAAAAAAACATTTTTTCATAAATGATGGAATTTTAAAAAATGGATTTGATTCAAAATTAATAATTGAAAATAACAGGGACAGTGTTCTTTCTGCATTTTCTAAAATGGCGTTTATTTTTGACGAAATAATACGTTTGAGAATTGTAGGATATCCTCATGATCAAAATAGTATCGAATTAATGTATTTGCTACATTTAATTCCAGTAAATAGAAAAATTAGGACATTTTTGGATTGGAAATTATTTTCACCAGAATTTGCAAGAGATATGTCTAGATTATTTTTAGTGCGAAGTTCTACGACACACTGTATCTCATTAAATGAAGTTGAATATATCCCAGACAAGAAAAATTCTTTATCTGAAAAAAAAGGATTTAATTTATTCAAAAAAGACATGGACAAAGCTTGGAATACTCTTTTAGATGTTTATGTTTTAGAACAAGAAAAAATACCTCTGGATAAATTGTTACAAGAAATAAAATTATAATATGGGGGTTGTAATTGCGCCCTGGGCTGCAGACCCTACAAGTGATGCATATTTAGCTAAAGCACCTGTTGTGTAATTTGGTTTTGGAGGGGTCCATTCTTTTCTCCTTCTTTCTAATTCCTCTGTTGACACATGAAGATCAATAATATTGGTTTCAGTATCTATGGTTATCTCATCATCATTTTTTACTAATGCAATAGGTCCGCCAACATATGCCTCAGGTGCCACATGTCCTACCATAAAGCCTCTAGTACCTCCTGAAAATCTTCCATCAGTTACCATTGCTACTTTTTTACCTAGTCCTTGACCTACTAGCGCTGCAGTGGTGGCAAGCATCTCCCTCATGCCGGGACCTCCCTTGGGTCCTTCATATCTAATCACAATTACCTGACCTTCATCTATTTCCCCTTTAGCTACTGCATCAAAGGC
>JAQBBT010000087.1:0-3023 GCA_032125915.1 Nitrososphaerota archaeon | reverse complement strand
GCCAAAGAACTCCTAGTAAAGAAATATCTTCAGGCTAGATGGTAACTTGTTTTAATTAAAAACTGACGGCAAACATATTTGAGAATACTTTCCTTAGTGCTCTGACAGGCAAAAAATAAGATATTTTTCTTACAATTTTATTTTGAAATATTGACAGTTATTTTTTGGGGCTTTGCGTGTCTTTTCTTAATTAGACTATACATTATCATTCCGACATTAACAATTGAAATAATTTCAATCAAATCAACTCCATACAAAAACCAGTCAATTACTGGATGTACTCTAGAAACAATACCTGCTTCTAACATTATATCTGCATTCCATACCATGTGGGGAATTTGTATAAATTGAATAATTGCAATTAACACTATACTTCCTAATATTTTATTTTCATACCAATTCCAAAATTTATTCCACGCATTCATGTAGTAATCTAATTTTCTCAATAATTAAACAGTGTGAAAATTAGATGAGACTAATTAGAGACAACTAATTTTTCTAGGTATGAAATTTTTAAAAATTAGCTGTAGCTATTCGGATTTAATTTTTTCTTTTCTTACCCAGATTGTTTTTCCTTTATGATCAACTAACTCTATATTCATTCCATTAATTTTATCACGAATCTTATCGGCCTCTTCAAATTGTTTTTCTTTTCTCAACTCTTCTCTTTCTGTAATCAATTCATCAATCTCTTGTTTTTCCTTTTGAGAAATTTTTGGAATATCTAGTGCCAATATGTCTAACATTCTTTCAAATTCTGGCATAATTTTTACTACGTCTGATTTACCAAGACTTTTTTCAGCAGCTATCCTGTTTGTCTCTTTGACTAGTTTGAAAAATGCTGATAATGCCAGATGTGTGTTAAAATCAGAATCTAGTGCCTCATCAAACTCCTTTCTGGTTTGCTCCATTATGGTTTCTATGTCGTGTTCTTCTTGCGAATCTGCATGAATTAATTCGTAATAGCATACCTCTGCCTGCCTCCATTTGGTAAGATTTTCCTTTAAAAGGTCTTCAGAATAGTCTATTGGTTTTGAATAATGCCCTGACAAACAAAATAATCTGATGATATTTGGGCCCCAATTATCCAAGACATGTTTGATTGATTTAATGTTGCCAAGCGACTTTGACATTTTTTCACCCCTTATTGTTACCATTCCTACATGCATCCAAATTTTTGCAAACTGATTTTCTGTGCATGACTCTGATTGTGCAATCTCATTTTCATGATGAGGAAATATCAAGTCCCTTCCTCCACCATGAATGTCAAAATTTTCTCCTAGATACTTTATGCTCATGGCAGAACACTCAATGTGCCAACCTGGCCTTCCTTTTCCCCAAGGGCTATCCCATGTTGGTTCTATCTCTGAGAATTTCCACAATGCAAAGTCTAGTGGATCCTTTTTTGCCTCATCAATTTCTATTCTGGCACCTGATTGTAGTTCATCAATTTTCTTTTTTGAGAGCTTTCCATACTCTGGAAATTTTGAAACTGAAAAATATACTCCATTTTTTGAAGTATATGCTATATCCTTGCTGATTAATTTTTGAATAAAGTCTTGAATGTCTTTAATGTGCTCAGTTGCCTTTGGATAGTTTGTTGCCCTCTTTACATTCAATCCATCAAAATCACTAAAATAATGTTCAATGTATTTTGAGCTGATTTTCTCAGCAGTTGTATTTTCTAATTTTGCGCGATTTATTATCTTGTCATCTACATCGGTAAAATTTTGAATAAAATTAACTTCAATCCCTTTACTTTCTAGATATCTTCTCAATACATCAAAAACAATAATCGTTCTTGCATGTCCAATATGGGATTCATCGTAAACTGTAACGCCGCAAAGGTAAATCCTTATCTTTTTTGATAAATCCAGATCTTTTTCAGAATTTGATAATGTGTCTTGTAATTTCATTGTTAATCCCTATTTGGCTTTTGAGCGGGTAATCTTTTATGCTCACTTTTAAGATAAAGATTGTATACTTTTTCAATAGTTGTTTTTTCAATCTGTGTTTTATTTACAGTCTCCTCAATTGATAATTTTTTATCAAATATACAATACAATATTGAATCAATCTCTTCATAGGACACTCCAATCTCCTTTTCAGCCTCGTGTTCCTTCCATAGGTGGGCGCTACTTTTTTTCTCAATAACGTTTTTAGGAACTCCTAAAAATTCTGCAAACTTTCTTACTTGTAATTTGTACAGTGAAATGATTGGAACTATGTCTGCAGCCCCATCTCCAAATTTTGTAAAGTATCCGATTAGATGCTCACTTTTATCACTTGCTCCTAAAACAAGATAATTTTTTGCATTGGCATAGTAGTACAAGATATTAGTTCTAATTCGTGCTCTTAAATTCCCTTTTGCCCAATCATTTGGTTCGAGATACATTGAATATTCTTTTACAATTGGTTTGATGTCAATTAGTTTGTATTCTATACCTGTCAGTGCAATCATTTTCAGTGCATCTTCTGTTTCATAGTTTGGAGTAATTTCAGTATCTGGCATAATTATTGCAAGTGTCTTTTCTTTGAGTGATCTTTTGCAGAGATAAGCTAAAACCGCTGAATCTATCCCTCCGCTTAATCCTAAGATTAATCCATCAGCTTTGTTTTTTTCAATCTGTTCTTCTAGAAATTTCTCCATGAGTTCAGTTATATCTTCATAATTCTGCTTTTCAATTTCATCTAAAATCTCTTGATTCATTTGATTTTTGACATTAATTCAATAAATAAAAGTTGTATTGCTAATTTTTTTATCTCTATTTTCTCTACATAGGTAATTTTGATTAAAATATCCTTTGAGGATTTATTAGAGTTTTAATTTGGATTAAATGTTCTAAACATCTACGTAAATTCCGTCATCTTTGGCCTCTACTGCATATGTCTGGAGCTTTACATCTTTGATATAGTCTTTCAGCTCTCCTGTTTTGATATTGTAATGCCAAAAATGTAATGGGCATTCTACAATGTCTCCATCAAGTTTTCCTGGAGCAATAGAGCCATCCTGATGAACACAG
>JAQBBT010000086.1:0-7082 GCA_032125915.1 Nitrososphaerota archaeon | reverse complement strand
GTTCCTTTTTTCCATTTTGTAAACCACTCAATTATGGCTAATCTTGATTCCTCATTTCCAACCATATCAGAGATATTTTGAGGCCTATGTTTCTCAGACCACATCAATTTGATCACTTGGGAAGTTTTGATTCAAATTCGGACCACTTGTTAGCTTTTTGCAATTTATTGTACCAAAATTGATTATAGTGCTCCACGGTCAAAAATAAAAATTCTAAAAATTCTTTATGAGAAAATTCATCTGGAAGTAATTCTATGGCAAGACGAGCATCACGTAGATACAGATTACTTTTTTCCAGTGTTACCTCAAACCCTTTTTTGACATCATTAGCTAAAAGAGAATAATATAATGGCCATGATGGTATTTTTACAAATCCATTTTTTATAGAATCTTCAATTTCATTTCCACATCCAACACCTTCAGCTGCTCTTGCCATCCCTAAATAGAAAATCTCTCCTAGCGGTCGTTCGGCAAGGGCCATGTTTCTTCCAGCTGTACCCATTACAGATCTATATTTTTTGTAAGAAAGAGTCATTTCTTCTTCTGTAATCTGTGTTGGTTTTGATTTTAATTCTTCATCAAGGTATTGTCCAATTCTTGCCTCTTTGAAACCTTCTTCAAATTCATTTAGAACCACATCTCCACCTTTAGAAATTTTATCTCTAGCTAATTTCAAAATATAAGGATTCATTAATTTGTAATCATCCAGATATTCCAAATCTTCATCTTTGTCTACAATTCTATCCATTGGTTCACTAAGATCAATTGCTAGGATGTGACCTTCCACAATATCTTGTTTTAGTTGAGTGTTTTTGTTTCCTAAATATTCATCAGCTCCATCAAATAAGGCATTAAATACAGGAAATGTCATTTTTACAAAATTTGAATTAAGAATACGAGCAACTCTGTCTCGAATAACTTCAATGTTATCTAGTTTTGACCGTATAGGATCAATCTCAGAAGATTGAAGAATAATTTCAGTAGAGCCTATCTCATCACCAAAAGCTTGTTGGGTGGAATTTGGAGAAGGATCTGATTTAATTTCATTGTAAAGACCCTGAGCGAATCGTTCTGCAAAATTTGGAAATTCTTTTTCTGTCTCTTCTTTGTAATGGTTAAATAATTTGTAACCTTTTGATTTGAATAATGCCTGTTTCATAATTTGTTTCCCAGGTTTTGTACTCATCAAAGATTCTTTACTAATTACAGATTGATCTTTTCCACTCACACCGGTCAACTCCCATATTGTTATTTATGCTTTCAAATCAATAAAACTTCCTTCACTTAAATTACGAAGAAGCGAATTGAGATCAATGGAAGTAATTGATATTCTTCGCGAGGTTTCAAAAAAAATTTATGAAAATGTAAAAGATTTAGCTGGAACTGAAAACGCTGCGGGAGATTTTGGAAGAGGTGCAGGTGGAGACATTTCTCGTAACATTGACATTGTTGCTGAAAAAACTGTTCTCGACTATCTAAAAGAGATTAATTTTGAATGTGTTGTTTTAGGAGAAGAATGTGGAAGAGTGGAATTATCTGAAAATCCAAAAGGATTTGTCATTATGGATGCCATAGATGGATCTGCCAATGCTGTAAGAGGTGTACCATTTTTTTGCAGCTCGCTTGCCTTTGCTACGGAAAACAGGCTAAGCTCCATCACAGATGGAGTAATAACAAATCTATCAAATGGAGAGATGTATTGGGCCTCTAAGAATAAAGGATCTTTTTTGGATGAATCTAAGATTTGTGTTCATGACCAAGATCCCATCTACAAGATTGTAGGAATTAACGCTTCAGGCGCTACACCAGAGTTGATGAGAAAACTACATCCAATATTTGAGCAACACAATCACACTAGACACTTTGGTGCCAATGCCCTTGAAATGGCTATGTTTGCAAGAGGATTAATGGATATTTTCATTGATCTAAGGGGGAAAATTCGTATTCAAGATATTGCCGCAGGGTATTTGATAGTAAAAGAAGCAGGGGGGTTAATTTTAGATGAAAATTTTGATCCCCTTGATGCCGATCTTAGTTATGACACTAGAATCTCCTTTATTGCAGCAGCAAATCAAAAAATTTTGGACGACGTATTTTCAGAAATAAAGTAGAAATTGAGATCAATCATGGAGCGGTAACTTCTTCAATATCAATTCCAAGTTTAGTTATCTTGGAATTTGTTTTGGTTTTCATGTCAGTTAGATATCTTTGTATCATTGCTAATCCATCAACTATTTTTGGGGCATTGTTTTTTACAAATTCAATTTTATCTGAAGATGTTTTTGGTGGATTATCAACATAGTTTTCCATTGCTCTTTGGCCATCATAATCGACAAAGGCTATTCTTGCACTAAAATCAGTTCTTTCCAGAACAAGACTGTCTCCACCTACTAATGCAGTATGATATGGATGTTGAATAAGAGATTCAGAAAATTTTTGAGAGCTCGATATTTTATTTGCCAAAAAATAATCTGAATAAGCATTGAAATTAGCAAGTAAATAAAACGTTGCCTCTGGCTTTGTAGTCTTTACTCCTTCTATTTTGTTTAGAGTTTGATACGCATAATCACCCATTATGTGATGAATTTTTCTTGTTATCTCAAAATACTCATCCATCTCTCTGCTTTCTTGGAATCCTGCAATTGCAGCATGTTGAATTGGAGTAGACGTTGCAGTGTATTCTGTTGCAAGTATTTTTTTGAATTGTTGTCTTAGTTCATACGTATGCTGTGGAAAAATAACATATCCTAATCTGTAACCTCCTGCGGCATGAGATTTTGACAATCCATTTGTGACAAAAGTACCTTCGGGGTATATTCTACCCATGCTTACAAATTTGTTAATATCATAAGTTGTTTGAGCGTATATTTCATCAGAAATAACAAGAATGTCGTGTTTTCGACAAACATCTGTAATTTCTTCTAATTCAAGTTGTGAATAAACAAGTCCCGTGGGATTATTTGGGTTGTTTAAGATGAGAATCTTTTGTCTATCGTGAAGTCGTAGTATAAGGTGTTCAAGATCATTTGGAGTGATTTTTCCGTTTGAGCGAACATGTAACATGTGATAATTTTTCTTTAAAAATCTTATTTGTGGAAGATATCCAAGCCATGCAGGGGTTGGCAGGATTACTGTACCATGTAAGATCTCCAACAGATTAAAAATCAGCTCTTTTGTGCCAGGTCCAACATATATCCGTCTAGGATCTGCATCAAATCTAAAATTTTTTTTGTTGTATTGTGAAATAGCTTCTCTGAGTTCTGGAATGCCTGGAACTCCCGCATAGGTTCCCTTGCTTGCATTTTTGATTAGTGCATCTTGTACTGGTTTTGGTACTGGAAATGGAGATTGCCCAAACGCAAATCCATAGAATCCAAAACTACATTCAGGATGAGGGCAATCAGAATGAAATTCTTGTAAAAAGGTGTTTAATTTAAGATTCTCTGGAAGTTCAATGTCTTCTACTTGTTGGTCAATGATAAATTTTTTCATTAATTTTTCTCCATTTTATATCGCATAAATTATTTATTTAAACAGAGTGATCGCTTTTTTCTAAGGATTTTGAAGCTTTTCCACCGTTTTTTACTAGTGTTCTTTGGGTATCATTCCAAAAGCATTGATAGTATCTTCTTCATCAATAGATTTTTTGTTATGCATTAGAATCTATATTCAACAAGTTTTTAGAATCTGACTAGTAAAAAAAGTAATCACGGTAAGGAAAAAAATTATCCATAATTATACCAAAGTGGAAAAACAGATAATACATCAAATCAATTTAAATCATGGATCATACAAAAGAATGTGCATACAGGAATTCTCACGATATGCCCCATACTAACTGTTTTTGCAAATGTCACAAGATTCTGATGGTAGATTCTATGAATCTTGAATCAAAGACATTTTGATCAAAAAAAATTATTTACTCAGATTTTGTAATCACATCACGTTGGTTTGATTGAATTACTCCAACAACTGAGACAAGTATGGAATTTCAGATATAGTTGTGTGGAAGGTTAGGATTTAAACTAAATTGATGGCGCCCTCGGCGGGATTTGAACACGCGTCTCAGCCGTGACAGGGCCGAATTCTAGACCGGGCTATACTACAAGGGCACAGTTACTTTTCAACAAAATCCTAGATTAAAAGTTTCGGTCATAACAAAAAATTTTGTAAAAGACTAAATTATACACTCTAAGCAATTTTCTTAGTGGGTCTATGGCGCAGCCAGGTAGCGCACCGGACTTTTAATCCGGTTGTCGAGGGTCCGAATCCCTCTAGACCCGCTACTTTCATGTAGATAATAATTAATGATTTCTCAAAATAATTATCAGACTCATAAAAGAATAGGATTATCTATGATTTTGAGAATTATCTTTTCAAAATTATATTTCCTTTTAAAAATATACTAAAAGGTTATTCACAGGCACAGATTTTTCTTCAAAATTAAGAGGTAAAAGGAAATAATATGACACTATTTTATTAAAATAGAAATTTTTTCAGCCATGTTTTCTAATGCATTTGATATTTCATTTTCTCGTTTTATTGTGTTTGTTCTATAATCATTAATTTTTTTAATACGGTCTGTTATCATTCGTTTTTGTTCTGTATAACCTGATGAGCCAAAAGAAATTCGGTCTCTTAAAGATGACACAATTGTGGTAGACTTTATAATTTCTGAAACAATATTTGGATCAACTTTTGTCCCTTGTGTAGATTTTTTAATTTCACTAGCTGTTAATTTATTCAAAGATTTTTTGGAATTGTGGGCTTGCTGAACTAGAGAACCTACAACTTTATGAGCTGTTCTAAATGGAATTTCTCTTAAAACTAATTTTTCTGCAATGTCAAGGGCAACCAAATAACTTGAATCTGTAGCTTTTTTCATTTGTTTTTCATTTACATGTAAAGTCAAGAGTATTGATTTTAAAATCAATAATGCACCGATGGAGGTTTTTGATGTGGACCAAATAGAGGATTTGATTTGTTGTAAATCTCTTCCATAACCTGTGGATAATCCTTTGATAGTACAAAGAATTGCTGTGAGATTTCCAATTATTTCTGCGGTCTTTCCTCTTGTTAATTCTAAGATGTCAGGATTCTTTTTTTGAGGCATTACACTTGATGGTGAAGTGAATTCATCAGATAATTCAATGAAAGAAAACTCAGAAGTGGACCAAAGAACAAAATCCTCAGCGATTTTACTAAGATTAGTCATCAAAATAGCAATCATTGCAACATATTCGGCAACAAAATCTCTAGTACTTGTTGCATCAATAGAGTTTTCAACAATTCCACTAAATCCCAGCATTTTTGCGGTGCTGTGCCTATCAATTGGAATGCTGGTTCCACCCACAGGTCCAGCACCTAAAGGACTTTCATTTACACGAACATATGCATCGTATAGACGCCCAAAGTCTCGAAATAGAGCATCGGCATGAGCCAAAAGATAATGAGAGAATAATCCAACTTGAGCTTGTTGCAAGTGGGTGTATAATGGCATGATTGTTTTCTGATGATTTTTTGCTAGAGAAACTAGAGCTTCAATTGTATCAAGTAAACCAGTACAAAGAATGTTAATGTCGTTTCTTATTTTCATGCGAATATCCAATGTAACTTGGTCATTTCGAGATCTTGCAGTATGCATTTTTCCTCCACTTGCCATTCCAGCTTTTTTGATAACAAGTGATTCAATTAATTCATGAATGTCTTCTGCATTTGAAGATAAATCAAATTTTTCATTTTTTAAATATTCTAGTTCATTTAGTATTTTTTTTGCATCATTTTTAGAAATTATTTTATTTTCTTGTAACATCAAAACGTGTGCTTGGCTCCCAAGAATATCAAATAGAATAATTTCAGAGTCATCATTTATTGAGGAGACATAATCTAAGGTGATATCACTCAAATCATTGCCAAGGCGTGAACGATACATCATCTAAAGTTCTAGAATGGTTATATATAGCATCAACGCTTTTGCCCACATGAGTCAAGACATCAAACAACTTCGAGTAAAAATCTTCGATGAGTTATCAAAGATTGTAGATCCTGAAATAAACACAACCATTACAGAATTAGAGTTGATTGATGAGGTAGATATCAACGAGAGTAACGTAAAAGTTGATTTACATTTAACTAGTCCATTCTGTCCCGCAGTGTTTGGATTTAAAATCTGCCAAGATATTCATGATAATCTTTTGACAGTAGATGGCATTAATGATGTTAAAGTAAATGTCTCAAATCACTTTATGGCAGAACAGATTAACAATCAGGTAAATAATAGCCCCAATCCAAAAAAATTAGGTTAACTTCTAAATCCTAAAAGATAACCTCGAAGAAATTGGATTCCCATTGCAGGATCTACTCCTTTTGGACATACCTGGCTGCATGAACCTGCAAAATGGCATCTCCATATACCATGAGAATCATCAATAATTTTTAGCCTTGAATCTTTTCCCTTATCTCGACTGTCAGCAACGTATCTGTATGCTTGAGCCAATGCCTGTGGACCAACAAAAGAAGAGTCTGTTGCCATAGTCGGACAGGCCGAATTGCACAATCCGCATTTAATACAATTTGAAAATTGTATGTATTGCTCTACTTCTTCAGGAGTCTGTAAGAATTCTTTTTCATTTGAAGTAATTTCAGAATCTTCACGAATCAAATATGGTTTTATTTTGTGATGGCTATCAAAGAGTCGCTCAAATCTTACTGCCAAATCACGAATGATTGGAAAATTATTCATTGGTTCTACTGTCACAACATCAGAATCAAGTTCGCTAATTTTTGTAAAGCAAGCAAGTCTTGGTTTACCATTAATTATCATTCCACATGAACCACATGTAGCTTGTCTACAAGAATAACGAACTGCAACTGAATGATCAAAATGTTTTTTGACATCAAGAATTGCTTCTAGAACAGTTGTCCATTTCTCATAAGGAACATTAAACTCCATAAATCCACTAGATTCATCATGTTCTGGATTAAATCTAGAAATTCTCAGTGTAATAGATTTTGAAGAAGATAGAGGTGTTGATGTTTGCTCATTTGCAATCCTAGATACTTGTGCCATTTCTATACCAACC
>JAQBBT010000085.1:0-8192 GCA_032125915.1 Nitrososphaerota archaeon | reverse complement strand
CAGCACAAATCATGTCTTATATTAGTTAAAAAGCGGTAGATTTGAATTTTTTGGATTTCTAATAATTTACTTCACTTCTGTGAAGTAATTTTTCGGTAAGATCCACATAACCTTGAGGATCTAAAGCTTTTGCAAAATTCTTATCCACATTAATCAAGTAAATTGAATGGATTCGAGCGTTTAGAATGTCATCATATGTAATTGGAGGGTTTTTGTAATATCGATCGCATAAATCTTGAACTTTTTTTACATCTTCTTTTTTTCTAGCATTTGGAGGAATTAGAAATATTTTGGGAATTGGGATAATTCCCAGTACGGGGGTGGCTAGAGAAAATTTTGAGCAATATTTACTGTATCTTGCAATTTTACTCATTATTCTTGCAGTAGAATAATCCATCGTATCCATGGCGTGATCTGGCGGGGTGAATCCGGTTTCTATCTCAATTATAGTATCACCACCTCCTTTTTTTGCAAAAAGATCACATACTAGTATGTCTGAGACTTGCTTTTCGACTTCAACTTTATACCCATTTGCAATCAGATTTGCAGCACAGATTAACTCCAAAACAGAATGATTGATTTTTACTAGATTTTTTTTATACATGTCAACTAGTTGTTGGCGAACATAGTTTAGTTTGGGCAAATCATCTTCAGATACTTTACTGGATAGTCTATCAGTTACTTCATAAACGTCATTTTGAAATTTTTCTAAATCCATTTGATGATTATTGGTCAATTTAGTATGTTAAGAACTAGGTGGGAAAATTTACTCAAAAATAATTAAAGAAAAATTAGCTTTTCTTCATACCTTGTCTTAACAGTATACATGAAAAGTAGTACCTGTGTTTAAAAATAAAGTATTTCTAGTATTTTTCTCTGTGTTGCTATTATTCCCTCTAGCCTCAAATTCAGAGGCAGTCTTATGGGATTTACAAATTCTAGCTAATGTAGAGAATGCACCATTATACTCTGGTGACCGGCCAATTGTATCAGGCGTAATAATTGATCATGCCTCAAAACCTGTGCATAAAGCCACAGTAAACATCAAATCAGAAACCATGTCAATATTCACAACTACTAGTCAATCCGGAGAGTTTCAAGTAGAATTAGGCAAGCATGATAGAATGCCTGGAAACTACATTGTAAACATCTCTGCGACAACTCTAGATGGAAAAACAGGGATTACCAGTATTCAATTTCAAGTTAAAGGCGAGTTATCACCCACGACAGTGAATCAAGAGAAACTATCCACACCAGAGGCCAAAAAATACCTGGAGTCATCTCCTAAAGATTTTGATAAGAATCCCATTGGTTTTATGTTGTATAATTATTATCAAAAAGTATACCAAGAGCATCTAGAAGATGAGAAAATAAGTGAAAAGATATCTCAAGAACAAGCACTCATAGAAGAACAAAAAGAAATAGAAAATAAATTTCGATTAAAGGCAATAGAAGAATTCAACCCAGGAATGGGAGTTTTTTCGGGGCCTCAATATGAAAACTATGTGAATAGTTTAGATGAGGAAGTAAGAGATACCGTTGTCAAACATCTAAATTTTACTAAAAACTTAGTTGTAGAAGCACAAGGCCTAAGAAACGAGATTCTAGAAAATGGAGGTACTGCCGAAGAAGCACAATTAGCCTACTTGGAAAAGATATCCACTACTAGGGAGATGATAGAAAATTTAGACAGTGATCTAGATAACTATGAAGAAATCAAATCTGGGGAAAGTTCTGAGTCCGTTGATGAAGATTCACTAGATCTAGACATAAAGGCCACAGTTGACCAAGAAACAGCTGCAAAATCTCCAATCAAAGTAGATGCAAATGGAGTAGTTGTTGAAGTGGAATTTAATAATTCAATATTTTTTGTAAATGTTAATGGAGTAATTTTAGAGTTCATGGTAAATGGAACAGAGATCACCCAAGTTAACAATGAAAAGATTGAATGAACGATTTATCAATTCTACGTGGACCTTATATCAAAAACACATTTAATCAAAGTATGAAAATCGACATACCTTTACCATGCCCTTCATGTGGAGGAAAGATGTATTCTGTTTATTATGAATCATCATTTACAATTTTAAAAAAAAGGAGCTGGCAAGTTTGCAAAGAATGTGATTTTGAAAGAAACACAGATGAATTTAAGAAAACAATTTGTTGTGCATGACATCATATGTTATTTTTTAAAACCTCAATTAATCCAAATTTTTTATAAATGACAGAGATTTTGATTCAAATCCCAAATTTTTATAAAATTGATGAGCCTCTTTTCTTTGATTTCCAGACTCTAGCCTTATTTTTTGACATTCTTTTTGTTTTGCCAAGGAGATACAGGCGTTAATTAATCTAGTTCCTATGCCCTGATTTTGATATTTCTTTGTAACAATTATTTCTGGAATATACATTTCATAGCGTATTTGATTTAATCTAGGAAGAAACATGATGCTGACCATTCCCACAATATTCACATCATCGCGCTCTGCAACCAAAATTGTTTTATCAGAATCAGAAATCTGTTTTTTCACAAGATTTCTAAATGAATCCAAATCTGAATCTTTTTCAGGTTTTGGACGCCCCAACTCATATAATAAACCCAAAATCAATGGAATATCATTCTTTTTGGCAGCCCTGATACTAATTACCATAAAGAAAATAATCATTAAAAGGTAATCAAGTTTTAGGAAGTAATTATTAGTAATTTTTTTAGAATATAAAAAACCATAATTTATTGAAAGGATTTTATCACATCAAGAATTATTCAAATCCATTATGATAGATACCAAATCAAATTCAATTGTATATCATAAATCATCTTGTATTACCTGCAAGAACGCAATCACAGAAATAGATAGAATGAAAATAGATATTAAAAAAAGGGATTTTTTCAAAGATCCATTTTCCGAAAAAGAATTAAAAAAAATCATAGATTTATCAGGTTTGAGTCCCACTGAATTTTTAAGAAAAAGAGACAAAATGTACAAAGAATTGAACCTAGATGAAAACAAGCACACCAATAATGAAATTGTTAAACTAATGATAAAATACCCCGGACTCATTAGACGTCCTATTATAATTAAACAAAATAAAGCCCATGTTGGAAAAATCGATATTAAAAATTTAAAGTAGATTTCATTTTTCTTGTATGAATATTCTTATTGCCTCTAGATGAGAACAATTTGCTTTTAATCCCTTTCCGTGATGAAACTTGTAAAAATTTTTGAATCCAGGGCATTCACACGTATCAGGAGTGACAAAATACGACTTGTTAGGATCAGATGAGGACTTTATTTGATAAAGGTCGGCATCTATTTTTTCAACACCTCCACTTTCAACTAGCTTTTTTGCTTTTCGAATTGTACTTGCACTCATAACATATTTTCTCAAGGGTTATTTTTTATTCTTTATTTTTTTCATTACCTTTGACCAATCAGCATCATTGTCTTTCCCTTGGGCAAGTGCATTTTCATAAAGCAAGTCAAAAGTCCAAGAAATTATTTCATTCCAAATTGCTTTAAGGGATTCATCATCAGTCCAAACTACACTTGTTTTAACAGCATTCATTGCCAAAATATTATTTGTATTTTTTGAGGGGTTTTTATCCCATTTTTCAAGGACTCTGTCACAAAAATCTAAAATATCTTTTTTGGTCAATGCCAATTTATCAGGCTCAAAAGGAGTTTTTTTCACTAAAAAGAATATAGAAATAGTACTAAATTAGATTTTTTAAAAATTTCCCTGTTGAAAATTCCGAATTTCTAATCAGATTACTTAAGAAAGTACTAATAAATTAATTTAGATCTGTTATAAAATTAATTGTTATTAACTGATTTTATTACCTGAGACTATTGGCGCTAAAAAAGTATGTTGCAACTAGACTAGTCACAATGTTTGGAGTTTTAATGATCACATTATTTCTTACCGTTGCTCTTGTTGGATCTAATATGGATACCATTCTAAAGCAAGGAGTCATTTTTCAAGTAAGAGGGGAAATTACAGAAGACCCAACAATTGCAAATAGTTTTTCGTCTTCTGAAGAATTCGAAGCATTTGTACAAAGTCAGATTGATCAACGAATAGAAACTCTAGGATTAGATGAGCCGTGGTATTCTCCACAGAGAATAGGTTTGACAATGTATAAAATATTATTACTAGATTTTGGTAATGCAACATTTCTTACAAGTGATGCAGGATCCACAGATGTAAAAGAGATAATTTTAGAAAAATTACCTAGAACCATTTTGTTGTTTACAACTGCAACAATAATCATTTCAGTTATTGGCATATTCCTTGGTGCATTATCTGGAAGTAAAGTAGGATCAGTTATTGATAGAATAACTTCTAGTTTTGCAATTATCAGTTCTAGTTTTCCTGTTTGGTGGATTGGTATGATAATGATATTTTTATTTGCCTTTGTGTATCAAATTTTCCCAGCGAGAGCTACACCACCCATCCCATCATCAGACCCAGATTACATCTTTTCTTTATTGTACCATATGGCATTACCGCTGATCACAATTGTAATGATTGGATTTGGTGCATGGGCGTACTTGGTAAGGAATTTTATGGTAGGGATAATGCAAGAGGATTTTATCACTTCAAAAAAAGTAATGGGAATAAGCAGAAATAAAATTATCTACAGGCATGCGCTAAAAAATGCAGCTCCTCCTATAGTTACAATTTTGGCCCTGAGTCTTTCAGGCTCACTTGGAGGGGCAATAATTACAGAAGCTGTTTTTGATTGGCCAGGAATGGGAAGACTGTATTTTGAGGCAATAACTGTGATGGACCTGCCAATTATTATTGGCGCAACCTACATTTTGACAGTATTTTTCTTAATTAGCATATTTATTGCAGATTTGCTGTATGGTTATTTCGATCCACGGGTGAGAACAGGTCAATGAGTATCTCACCGCAAGATATCAAAAATGAATTTCTGAAAAGCAAGATGGGACTTGCAGGTATTGGGATTTTGTCAACTTTAATTATAATTTCTTTAGTTGCAATAATTGCCATTCCAAATGAAACCTTTAGTGAGTGGAACAATCCAAGTAGTTGGATTTCATATCCAAAGGTAGCAATCCCAGGGTGGGTCAATCTATTTTTGGTTGAAAAAATTCCCGAGCATAAAATTATGAATAATCCAATTGAAAAAGCAGGAACATCCGGAAGTATTTCTGTAATATCACATCAATTTGGATTTAATTTTGACTATGATGATTTTCCAAATGACTTTATTTACGAGTTTTCTGCAAAATATTCTGGCTCCCCACTTTTAGAAATATTAGTAATTAGACCAGACGGAGTACAGCTTGAATTATTATCAACATCCTTACCTAATTCAGACTATACTACAACACATACTGAGAGAATTTTTTCAACTGATGAATCAATTAGAAAAAAACTTTACTTACAGCCTGACAAATTTGAATTTTCTTTGGATAAATTATCTGCCGAAGACATTGTATTTTCAAAAACAGAAACCCATCAACCTCTGAAAGGAAATTATTTGTATATGATTAATCTTTACGGGGTTGATTCTCAAAACCAAATCTCCGAATCCAATTTGATTGTAGGAGGAAAAGCTTTTGGAGTTATGGGCACTGATGAACTCAGACGAGATCTAGCAGTAGGGTTACTTTGGGGTACGCCTTTGGCACTATTCATTGGAATAGTAGTAGCTATAGCATCAGTGGTAATGGGTTTGCTTTATGGAGTATATGCAGGATACAAAGGCAAAAAAACAGATGAGGTCATGATGAGGTTTAATGATGTGATTTATGCGCTTCCTGCCCTGCCATTTCTAATTATATTATCTGTGACTATCAGTAATAGTATTTTCTTAATGATTGGTTTTCTAACTATTTTTGGTTGGGTGGGAGTAGCAAAGGTTTCAAGAAGTATGGCACTTCAAATCAAAACACGTGGATATATTGATGCTGCTGAAATGATGGGGCAAAAAAAATCTAAAATTGTATTCAGACATATTTTACCTCAACTGCTCCCCTATGCATTTGCAAGTATAGCCATATCAGTTCCAGCAGCTATTACCACAGAGGCAGGACTTAGTTTTCTGGGTTTAGGAGATCCTTCATTTCCAACATGGGGACAAATTTTACATGATGCAAATGTGTATGGTGCAGCATCAAGGGGCTTGTGGTGGTGGATAATGCCGCCAGGAGTAATGATTGCAATCACAGGTCTTGCGTTTGTTTTCATTGGAAACGCTTTAGATGTGATTGTAAATCCAAAACTTAGAAGATAGTTAATTTAGATCAAATTTACGAATTAGATCTATGGTAGAATCATTTAGCCTTACTGTATAGGTTGCACTATTTGGATCTTTTTCTTCAGACAAAACTTCTGCAAATTTTACTTTTTGTTGAGTGGACTCAATCTTTGAATCACCATCACTCACACATAAGGGAAATTTTTTCATGCTAAGATTTTGATTTAGCAAATATTCTATGAATTTTTTATAATTTTCAGTCTCATTCCAATTGATGTGTTTCTCCTCACATGCGCCAATCCAAACATCAATTGTATTTTGATAAATTACCTTTTGTCTTAAATCATCTAAGGTCATAGGATATTTTTAGAAATCAGCACGTTGCATTTTTGAGCCACATCTTGGACATACCCCACCCTTGTGCTTACTATTACAAACAAGACACACATAACTAACTTTGGTACTTCCAGAGTTTGTTCCAAAAAATCCTCCACCTCCTCCGGATTCGCCATAACCACCCATTCTGCTCATAGCGCGACGTCTCAACAACAATGGAAAAGCAATGAAAATTCCAAGTGCTGCGGCCAGACCATATGGAAATGGCAGAATCATCTGTAAACCAATGCTTATTGCCAAAGATGCAAATAAGAAAATCAAATAAATCTTAAAACTAAACATTTCAATAAAAATACTTTTAAAATCCTTATAAAGTTTTGGTAGATTCATACCTAATCTTGAGGGCATCAAACTAAACTTGCAATACCGCAATTGGGTTTTGAAATTATTTTTTTGACGATCTTTGTTATTTGTGAAGGTATACCTTGAATATCTCTACTAGGTCTTCTTTCTTCAACATTGAAAAGATTACAACAAGATCACTTGAAGAAATTATTCCTAAAATTTTATCATTAATTATTACTGGAAGTTTGTGAAGTAGTGATTTTCGTTTGATTATCGTATGACTTTATCTGGAAAGAAAAATCACTCCAAAGTAAATTTCATTTCATTATCTTAAAATATCTGCAGTGTGATATTATAATAATCAATTCGAGATGAGAGTTACGCTAAAAAATATAATATTTAAAAGATCAAAGCAAAAAACCAACCTTTATTCATTTCTTAAACAATACATGTGGAGGTTTCTAGGTTGCCTGGTGTGAGAAAAAATCCTGTAATTATTCGCCCAATGTCATCCAAAGACTTTCCAATGATTGTTAAACTGCAAAAAATAGCCTTTCCTCTAATGGCAGCTGAAGGGGTCTACTGGAGACCTCATCACTTGGAAGAGCATCTCAAGGTATTTCCAGAAGGACAATTTGTTGCAGAATACAAGGACAAAATCATTGGTTCTTGCAGCAGTTTGATTATCCAATTAGATCCTGAATATAAAGAGCACACATGGAAAGAAGTATGTGGTGGAAGTCTCTTTAAGAATCATAATCCAAAAGGAGATTCATTATATGGAGCAGATGTTTCAACCCATCCTGACTATAGACGGTTAGGTGTAGCAACAAAATTGTATACTGCAAGAAAAGATCTTGCAATGAAACTCAAGTTACGTAGGATTATTTCAGGTGGAAGATTGTTCAATTATTGTGAGTATTTCAAGCAATTCACTCCTTTAGAGTATGTTCAAAAGGTAAAACGGTATGAAATTAAAGAGCCAGTACTAGCATTTCAGTTAAGAAACCACTTTAAATTTATTAAAATCCTTCCCAATTATTTGAAGGATCCACGTTCATTAAACTATGCAACTTTTATTGAGTGGAAAAATCCTGATTTTATAGAAAAATAATGATTATTGATTGTCATGTTCACATAAATCAGTACGAACTGACACAACATGTTCCATTGTTAGAAGACCGACTAGAAATGCTTCAAACAGAAATGACAGGAAATAATGTCGATTATGCAATAATCTTATCATCCTACAAAGTTAATTCTGAAAGACCTTCAACTG
>JAQBBT010000084.1:0-12478 GCA_032125915.1 Nitrososphaerota archaeon | reverse complement strand
AAATGGCGGCGGCCGCTTCACTGGACTCTCTCGACGGGGAACTCCACAGCGCCATTTAGCAGGATGATACCTCGAAGGCGGAGAATCAGCTTGGTGACGCACTGCACAAGTCTGTGGTGCACTAGCTGCTGCAATTGTACTTGGCCGCAGACGATTCTTTGGCCCTGCAATTGAAATTCCACACAGTATTCCACTAGCTGTAGTAGGTTCTTCACTTTTATGGTTAGGTTGGTTTGGATTTAACGCAGGAAGTGCATTAGCTTCAGGTTCTCTTGCAGGAAATACTGTAATTGTAACTCACATGGCCTCTTCAGTTTCTGCATTAATCTGGGTAGGATTATCTTGGATGCGAACAGGAAAACCATCAGTAGTTGCTGCAGTTAACGGAGCTATTGCAGGTTTAGCTGGAATCACACCAGCATCTGGATATGTAAGTGTAGAACACTCGTTTATTATCGGAATTGCTATAGGACTTGCATCATACTCTACAATTATTATCTTCAAGGAAAAATTGAAAATAGATGATGCATTAGATGTAAGCTCAGTTCACGGAACTGCAGGTATTATTGGTGCATTATCAATTGGTATCTTTGCAAGCTCTGCAGTTAACCCAGGAGGACCAAACGGTTTGCTCTTTGGAAACCCAGATCAATTAGGAATTCAAGCAATCGGGGTTGGAGTTGCAGGAGCATTAGGATTTGGTGGAACCTACATAATCATGAAAATTCTAGACTTCTTAGTAGGAGTAAGGGTATCACCAGAAGTGGAAGATGCTGGATTAGATATTAGTGAACATGCAGAACGCGCATATTCTGATGAAGAGGAGTTCAAGCTAGAAATGGATGAGTATGTAGAAGACTTGGAACGTAAAGGCAAATTCTTCTTTAATAAAAAAGAAAAATCATAAACTAGCTAAAAAGAATTTTAGAAATTCATTTTATCGTTATTTCAATCTCTTTTGAATTATTTTTAATGTTATCAGATTCTATATAATCATGTTTTTGCCAGGAAGCAAAAACATCGGCTCCAATCTTATGTGTTCCTGATCCAAGATCTGAGGCTTTGATGATAATTTTTTCATTAAAATCAAATAATTCTTGCCTCACTTCTTCTTCTGAAAGACGAATAAACGGCTCGAAATTTTTGGATACTTGAACCCATATTCTTCTATCTTTCATTGGGTTCACCAATTTTGGATTTCTTGTCCAAAAAATTGCTGCCTTTCTATAGGTATCTACAGTTTTGCCAATTTCCTTCTTTCTAAAACCTCCAAAAGTCAACTTTATGCCGTATTTTAACTTGAAGCCGACATCATTATTGTTGTATGCCTTCGTCCAATTTGCCTCATTGAAGGTATTTCGAATATCTCCTTCAATTAAAAATTGGACGTTGATCTCTATTGTATCGCTAGAAGAGTATTGATCTTTATCATTAACTAGTGTAATCTCTGAAATCTTACTACCGCTCATTCTTAATCATAATGATTTATATCCACAATAAGTTCTTTTTCCGAATACATGCACGCTCAAATAGTTAGTTCTGTACCAAAAGAAATCAGTTTATCTATCAAAGACACTGATGTTGGGCTATTGTATATTATTCAACATGAACTACTAAAAACATCAGGCATAGATTTTGCTGGGGTCATCATAAAACATCCTCTAACTAATGAATGCTGGATGAGAGTTAATTCAAACACCAAACCTATGCAAGAAATTAAAAAAGCCACAGAAACAGCAATAAAAACTACCGACGGACTTAAAAAATTATTTAATTCTACAATTAAGGGAAATTAAATGAAATTTTGCCCCAAGTGCGAGATCAAATTAAAAAAAGACGACGGTGACTTCAAATGCTCAAAATGTAGTTATATTGAGGGAAAAAAAGTAACGCAGACAAAAAAAATTATTAATGAAGAAGAGCCAGATTTTTCACTTCTTACTTTTGAAGGAAATGAAGGAGAAGATACACACCCAACAATCAAAATAGAATGTGACAGTTGCGGTCATGGTGAAGCTGTATGGTGGATGTTTCAAACTAGAAGTGCAGATGAACCTACAACAAGATTCTATCGTTGTCAGAAATGTAAACACACCTGGCGTGATTACTCATAACGTTTAACTGGAACTTAAGGACCTGAAAATCAGTTTGACTTTTGGAGCGAAAACAAGTGGTTCAGATGATCTAAAAGCAATTCTCTCAGCTATATCCACTTTAGTAGAAGAAGCTACATTTGTTGCAACAGCAGAGGGAATAACCTTTAGAGGAATGGATCCATCACATGTAGCTCTAATCGATATTTCATGGCCAAACTCTGCTTTTGAAAAGTACGAATGTGACAGTGATATTAAATTTGGAGTTAGAATTGATGAATTTTCTAAAATTATCAAAAGAGCTAACAAGAATGACAGTATTGAAATCAGTATTTCTGAACAAAATATGTTACTTGTAACCGTTGGAAAAAACAAAAAATACAAAATTCGTTTAATTGAAAGTTCTGCAACTGATACACCATTACCAAAAATTCCATACAATTCCAAAATTATATTGTCTTCTTCCAAGTTTGACAAAGTTTTAGGTGATGTCCAAGTAGTTTCTGATTATCTAACAATACACACATCTGATTCTAAGGCGGATTTTTCAGGCAAGGGGGATTCTGGAGAAGTGGTAATTGATCTTGAAAAAGATACAGATGATATTGAAGAAATATCATCAAATGAAGATAGTATTGGTACATACAGCCTAGAATATCTTAATCCTGTGGTTAAAGCGGTGGGTGCAAATGCAGGTTTAATCACTTGTGAATTTTCTAGTGCAAAACCCCTAAGAATCGAATTCAAGGTAGCAAATATTGGCAGAATTCACTTCTATTTAGCTCCACGCGTAGAAAGTTAAAGCATTTAAAGATAAAATAATTCAGTTAATTTGAATTGAAACTTGTCCTAAAATATGGTGGAACATCAATTTCCTTAGCAAAAGACATACAAAATGTTGCAAAACATATCCAATCACTTTCAAAACAAAACCAACTTGTAATTGTCTGTTCTGCAATTAGTGACACTACTGATGATCTAATCGAAATATCTCAATCAATAAAAAAGGAAAATAAGAAAAAAGCAGAACAATTAGCAAAAAAAATTTCAAATAGACACCAACAACTTGCCAAACAAACAATCAAAAAATCACAGATAAAAAATAAATTATTACAAACATTTAATGAATACTTTGCAGAATTAATTGCCTTAATTGATGGTATGGTGATGCTAGGAGAAGTAACTCCAAGATCAATGGATTATCTATTTTCATTTGGAGAGCGCCTTTCCATACAATTAATCTCTGCTGCAATTAATGATCTTGGAAAAAAATCAATATCTCTTACAGGCAAAGAAGTAGGAATTGTTACAGATTCAAATTTTGGTGAATCTAAACCTCTAATGGATACAACAAGACTTCGAGTATCAAAAACTTTAGATTCCTTATTTTTAAAGAAAACAATTCCTGTAGTTGGAGGATTTGCAGGAGCAGATCAACATGGTCATGTAACAACCTTTGGTAGAGGAGGATCTGATTATTCAGCCACAATAATTGGTTCTTGCATTAAAGCTGATGAAATTTGGTTAATGAGTGATGTTGATGGATTAATGACAGCTGATCCAAAGATTGTCAAAAATGCCAAATTACTCAAAGAAGTCTCATACATAGAAGCAATTGAAATGGCTATGTTTGGAGCAAAACAAATTCATCCACGAACCTTTGAACCTTTGTTGGCAAAAAGAATACCAATGAAGATAAGAAGCTCATTTAATGTAAAAAATGAGGGGACTCTAGTTACCTCATCCCCTTCAGTAACTGCTAAAAATACAGTAAAATGTGTCAGTAATGTTTCTCATAATGGACTAATTGATATTCGTGGAGGGAGTATGGTTGGAACTCCTGGAACGGCTGGCAAGATCTTTTCTACATTAGCTAATGCAAGTATCAACGTCATGATGATTTCTCAAAATCCATCTGAATCTAGTATTACAATCGTAGTCAAAAATGCTGATCTTGACAAGGCCGTAAATATCTTAGAGATGGAACTTTTGGGAAAATTAATCAAAAAACTAGAGGTCACTACTGATATGGCAATAATTGCGCTAATTGGATCTGGTATGCGTGGAACCGTTGGTGTAGCCTCAAAGGTTTTTGGATCAATGGCAAAAAATAAGGTAAATGTATCAATGATAACTCAAGGCTCATCTGAACTTAATCTTGCATTTATCGTAAAAAATTCTGACGCAAACACTGCTGTTCAGGCATTACATGATGAATTTGAACTTTCTAAAATCAACTAAAAATAAAATAATTTAAGGGAACAAAATCAGAGATTTTCATTGAACAAGTACATAATTATTTTTATTGCAGGAATTTTTATTGCAGGAATTTTATCTATTTCACTAGTCTCTGATCAATTCGTTGATGCAAATTCTAGGAAAAAAATCCATTTTACTCAGACAATAACTTCTTTACAAGATCCAGGTCAAGGACATGAAGGTCATCAATTAACATTAATTTTATCTCCAAGTGAAGGGACAATTTATGATGGCTCAATGACTTTTACTGCAAGTGTACCTATTCAGATGGTAGTCTTGCATGAAATTAATGAAAATGATGCTAAAGGACAGCCAACATGGACAATTGACGGAAAAAAAATTTATGGTTTATCATTAATTGATAGAGGAACAAATTCTGATTCCTTTGAATTTACAGGAGCTGCTTTAGCACTACATTCTCCAAATTCTCAAGAATTTACAGCTACTGTCAGTGTTGATGGTTGGATAAGAGGACAACCTACAGAAATTATTATGCAACAAATTGAGTTTGAAAAAGAAGAACCATCCTTGTTATTATCAAAAACAAATATCCCAGTAATAATACCAATGCATAAAGGAATCTTTAATTCAAGTTCTGTTTTTTATATAATTACAGATTCAAGTGATCAAGAATTTGCAAAAGTAGTAACTGAAAAACAAGAGTGGAAAGTAGAGACAGCACCACCCATTGCCAACACACCCGAAATAGCACTTCAGAAAATTTTTGTTTTTACAAACGGGGTTGGTGGTGATGGAATTTACGGATATCAATCAGAAGTATTTTCAAATACACCAACTCAAGAATCAGAATACAGTCCATTAAGTTCAGTTGTAGAGGTTACATGGAAAAAAGGACAAAATAAAATAATCTTTGAATCAGCTGAGGAAATTTTAGTAGCCAAAGAAGGAAGTAGAATTGAATTCAAAGAAACTGATATTGTAATTAACACTCCTCAAATAATCTGGCCTGAGGGTCAAATGACAGTACGAGATGACCAAGAAGTTACTGACGATTCGTTATACACAGGTGGACAAATTACTGAAATCAACGAAGAAGAAATGACTGTAACTTTCATTGCACATAGAGGATGGGGACCTGATGGAAGGACTATCTATTATATTGTAACAGATGCTACGCCTAGTGGTCCAGCTGAAATGATGGGTGTTATACACTCACCAATTTCTGCAGAACTAATTACAAGTTCAGCTGCCGTAGACTTGTTTCAATTCAAAAATGGAATCAAAGGTTCAGGCCCTATGGGCTTCCAGCCTGGAATAGCGTCTGCGGCACCAGGAGATGAAACCTATAGCCCAATTTGGCGAATCTATAATGTAGAATGGAATGATTCACAAAATGCAAAAATTCTTGAGACAAGATTTGATATTGATTCCTTTAGTGAAGAGGATCTATTGACAGTAAGTATTGCACGTCCAATGAACAGTGATCATCTTGTAAATTGTCCCTTTATAGATCCATTCCAATAAAAATTCATTTCACTAAAGGGATAAATTACTTGAAAGAAGCTTTATTGTGAAATTGACTGGTAAACTCTACATTGTTGGCGTTGGACCTGGGCATCATGATCATATGACATTTAGAGCCAAAGAAGTGATTGCTGAGAGTGATACAATAGTTGGATATGAAACTTATGTTAATCTAGTTGCAGATCTTATTGAAGACAAAGAAGTACATCGATATGCTATGACACAAGAAGTAGAGCGAGCTCATCAATGTATTGATTTGGCAAAATCTGGAAAGATAGTCTCACTTGTTTCAAGTGGTGATCCAGGAATTTATGGAATGGCTGGATTGATTTATGAAACCCTTGCAGAGTCTGGCTGGAGTCCTAAAGATGATTTACAAGTTGAAATAGTACCAGGGGTGTCAGCATTGAACTCATGTGCATCTATAATTGGCTCACCTTTAATGACAGATTTTGCCGTTGTAAGTATGAGTGATTTATTGGTACCTTGGGAAATAATTCAAAAAAGAGTTGAAGCTGCAGCACAGGGTGATTTTGTAATTGTCATTTACAATCCTTCAAGTAAAAAAAGAATACATCAGCTGCAAGATACTAGAAAAGTTCTTCTAAAGTATAGAAAACCTACAACTCCAGTAGCAATAATCAAAGGAGCGTTTAGAAATTCCCAAGAAATTGTCATGACCAATTTAGAAGATCTACCCAATTATTCTGACAAGTTAGGAATGATTAGTACAGTAATTGTTGGAAATTCCTCAACATATAATTACAAAGATTTAATGATAAATCCTAGAGGTTACAAATCAAAGTATAATTTGGAAGAACAAACAAATCCAAATCTTAAAGTCTAGTAGTTTTTCTTAATTGCATCAAATAATTCGTCACTTAATTTCAGATTATCACGAATTGGGGCAACCACCTTAACCAAATAATTTCCTACAGTTTGTTTGAGATCTGTTGGATGTAACTTCTTTGCAGCAAAATCTGATTCCAGTTGGTTGTAATCAGTATAATCTACATTTCCACCAAATTTTTCAGGCCTTTCAACTTTCATTTCATCGAATTCATGAAAAATTACATTTTTTGAAATATCTAATAAGGGATTATTCTGAATATTAGCCTCCTCACACCATGCTTTTTTAATTTTGTTTCTAATCTCATCATCAGTATTATGAATAAAAATACCTGAATTTGGGTCAGATTTACTCATTTTTCCTAACACTTGGGTATTGAGTGAATCAGATGGTTTTGAAAGACCAGGTAATAGTTTGTGATGAACAGCTATAGGAACCTTCCAGTTCATTTTTGGAAAAACTTCTCGAACTAACATGTGTATTTTTCTTTGATCCATTCCGGCATGCACAATATCCAAATCAAGAGAATGGATATCCACTGCTTGCATTGGAGGATAGAGTAATTTTGCAAGATCAATTTTTGATTCATCTTCTGATCTACCCATTATTGTCAGAGTCCTCATAGTTCTTTTGAGCGACATGTGTTTTGTAAATGTCATAAATTCTTTCCAATATTCTTTTCTAGAATCATAAAGATCAGAGCCAAGTACAATATTAGCATCTGGACAAACTAGTTTGAATGCATTCGCATAATATTTTGAAACCTTTGTAATTGTTTCCCAATCTCCACCTAGCTTATCGTTAATCATTGTATGCCAATCTGCTAAAAATACAGTGCAATTTACACCAGCTTTTACAAAATCATTAATTTTGAAACCTGTGCTGATTAAACTACCTAGATGTAAAAAACCAGAAATTTCTAAACCAATGTAATGTTTGGGAGAAGAGTTTGTTTTGAATAACTCAATTAATTCATCGTGTGTAACTACTTCTTCTGTTGGAGGTCTTTCAATTAATTCAACTTTTTCAGT
Organism: Nitrososphaerota archaeon; assembly: GCA_032125915.1. Taxonomy (GTDB): domain Archaea; phylum Thermoproteota; class Nitrososphaeria; order Nitrososphaerales; family Nitrosopumilaceae; genus Nitrosomaritimum. Next base: position 4,760 of record JAQBBT010000084.1, on the reverse strand, counting down.
AATATCCAAATCAAAACATCTTCTAACAGGTAAGCCTATAAAGATTCTGACAATATATTGAAAAAGAAATCTAACGTAATTATTGACAAATTCCTTCTAAAATAAAAAAATATTATTTGCAGTTTTTCTTATGTTTTCTTAAATCTTCAGAATAATCAAATTCTGCCCCACATGCTCGACATTTTTCTTTTTTCTTGTTATGTGCCTTTTCTTGATGTTTTTTTAGTCTCTCTGGATCAGATAACACCGTTCCACATTTCTTACATTTTATTTCTTTTTCGCTTGAGCCAAATAATCCCATTTTAACAATAATTAGATATCAGAAAAAGTAGTTTAACCTTTTGAAATGAGAGTTAAAAAAATTTAAGATTCTAAATCCAAATTTTTTCTTGGTTTTGTGCTAAGATAAAATGCATGAGCACTAATGATAAATCCTGCCAGAAAAACTTTTGTTGCAAAAACTAGATTCCATGGTCTTTCTGGATCAGGATATGCAACAGAAAGACTATCGATATCTGGAACTATGCCATCAATTATTCCCGCAGTAATCTTTGCATTTAGGACTGTAAAATTATACAAAACCTCGTACAAAGTAATGATTGCAAATCCTAACAACATTAGTTGAAGTAATGCCATTCTCCAACCAATAATTTTATTCCCAGCAGTTCTTTTCCAACCAATTCTTGTAACACAATACCAACCAATAATTGTGGAAAAAAATATCCATGTTGAAACCCTTGCAAAATTTTCAAATGGAATTACTGCATTGTGTATTGCTTCGCCCATAACATATTTTCCATTCTCCATCCATTCAATCATGGTAACATATACACCAAAAACAAGGGTGGAAATCATAATGAAACCGCAAACGTAACCAATATACAAAAAAACTTTGTAAGATGCATCTGATTTTTCAAGATGATTTGGTTTCATTATGTCGTTTGCCAATTTTTGAAATATAAAAATTCATAGCTATTCAAGGAGATTTATAGACTAGTTAGGCAATAAAGCATGTTGAATCCATATCAGAGGTTCTTATGAATAGTATAGGAAATATGATTGGTGAATTATGTAAGGTAATATTACCAATTCCTGAAAAATCGTATCAAGGAAATCCTAATTCATTCATTGCTGTTTGTACACTTTCAAGCCTAGACCTCCTTAAAAAAATGGCAAATTCTGAGATTTTACAATATGTTTCAATTGTAGGAAGATTACTCTCAGAAAATAAAGGAATAGATGCAATAATTCATCATGTAAATCAGAATAAAAAAATAAAAATAATAATTGTATGCGGTAAAGAGGTTTGGGGACACAAAGCAGGACATTCTTTGTTTAAATTATATAAAAATGGTATTGATAATAGAGGCAGAATAATTGATTCAACTAGTCCAGATCCATATCTCACTGTTACTCAATCACAAGTTAATTATTTTAGAAATGAAATTAATCTTGTAAATATGATTAATGAAACAAATTTTAATAAAATTAAACAGAAAATAATCTAATAACCATTTTTTTGTCTTTCTCTATTAATTTCATTTTTTTTCTTATATTCCTCCACAATATCATTTGGAGTTAAATTAAGTTCCAGTGAGGCTTGAACAACAAAATGCCAAATATCAATTAATTCTTCTCTTGCTTCTACTTTGTTAAATGGAGTTGGAGTTTTCCACCATTTCCAATTGGTAGTTCTTTGTAATTCTACAGCTTCGTGCATAATTGCAGTAGATAAAGCAGAAACTCTACCTTCAGAATCTTTCGGATATCTATCCAAATTCATCATTTCTGACAAACCTTTTTGTAATTCAAATATGGTTTCTAGCCGATCATCTATTTTTTTGGATGTTTCTTGAGACAATAGATATCTTCCTAACGTAAATTATTTAAATTAAATCTTTTTAGAAACGAATCATTTTTTCATATAATTTTATTCGTTTTGTAATATCTGATTTTTTTAATTGAAGTAAACCCTCCAGACCATATTTTTCTACAGCAAAAGACCCTAAAACATTTCCATAAATTATTGCTTTTTTTATTTCTGAAAGACTTGTGGATCTTTTGCTAGCTAGGTAACCAATCATGGCTCCAGCAAACGAGTCTCCTGCTCCAGTAGGATCAACAACATCTTCTAATGAGAATCCGGCTGAAGGAAAAATCACATCATCAAAAAACATCAAAGAACCATGTTCTCCTTTTTTAATAATTACATATTTTGCTCCCCAATCCATCATTTTTTTGGCACATTTTATCAAGTTGAATTCTTTGGTTAGAAGTTTTGCCTCTTCATCATTTATTACAACAGCATCTACTGTTTTTATCATCCTGATCACTGATTCCCGTTTTGTGGAAATCCAAAAATCAATAGTATCACACATTGAAAATTTTACTTTATCAAATTCTTTTATAAGATTAGTATTTTGATCAGGGTCATTATTTGCTAGATATACAAATTGAGATTTTTTGTACTCATCGGGTACACTTGGTTTGAAATCCTTTAACACATTAAGTTCTGTCTTTAAAGTTTCTCTAGTGCTTAGAGTATTATCAAATTTTCCATCATAGCGAAATGTTTTACCTTCTTTAATGGTAAATCCTTTCAGATCTAGATGTTTTGATAAAATTTCCTGATGTTCTTTTGGAAAATCTTTTCCTACTACTGCAATTAAACCAGTATTAACAAAATTACTTGCAGATATGGCAGCATATGTTGCTGCTCCCCCTAAGACATTTTTTAAAATTTTTTTTGGAGTTCTTATAGTATCTAAAGCAGTAGATCCAAAAACAGTTAGCATTTTATAAAAAATTAATCTTGATGTATAAATTCCCTTGCCTGCTCTTCAGTGGGATAAAATACAAAAGGAACGTCTATAGTTGAAAATAAAACATTGTATTTTGTTATTCCGCTAATTTTTACTATTTGGACTTCTTGTGATTCTGTATTAGGTTCTGTTTGGAATGTCCCACTAGCTGAAATACTGCCTAAGGCTGGTAAGGTGAATGGTTTTAACTTTCCTTCCCCAATCGTTTTACCATCTGCTATTACAAAAAAATCAGTTTCTCCGGCTGTTAGTATCAATAGCGAAGGATTTTCAAATTCTAATTCTACATTATATGATGAACCTTGTTCGGTTTTTTCAATGAGATTGCTTTCTGTAATTATCACTCCTATTTGCGAGGCTGAAGCGTACTGTGAATATCCAAAAAGACCCATGCCTATAACAAAGGCTATGATTATTCCCTTTCTTGAATTATTCATGCGTAATACTTGAAAAATCCCTTTTTAATCTAAAAGAGAAAAAATCCCAATAACATGTGTAAATTTTTTGATCTAGTCTTTAAGCTCATTAGAGCTAACAGAATAAATTAAAACTCCTTAATTTAGGAATAGATGGCAAAAATAAAACTGAAATTTGGGGAAAATGAAATTGAGGTAGATTCTAGAGATTTCTATGTTGATAATCAAACTTTAGGGGAAGTAATTGAAAATCTAGCAAAACTTATGGAAGAAAATCAAACTAAACCAATTTATGACAATACTCCTAGTTCAACCATCCACGAATCAAATTTTGATAGTTTGAATTCCTTGGAAGATGTTGAAATTTTTGAACCAGAGTTCAATGAACCAAAACCCATATTGTCAGGTGAAATTAAAGACAAATTACAGATTTTAGAGAAAAATACTTTCTTTAATGTTCCAAGAACAGTTACTGATACAGTACAACAGTTACGGGAGTATGGTTGGGTTGCAAGTCCACTAGATGTTTCAAAAGCACTAGTAAACATGGCTTCAAACAAAGAGATTTCCAAAAATTCCACAGAGAATAGAGCACATTACTTTGTAGAAGAGGCAATTTTAATTAACTAGAATTAAATTCACATTCACTACAAGAATCAAAAATTTCTCCTTCTAGGTGGTCAAAGTGGGCATTACAATTTTTGCAAGTGTGATGCATATCAAAATATCCATCCTTTTCGATTTTTCCTACTTGGTTTGATTCGAGATTTGTGTTTCCACATTTAATACAATGACATCCACACTCAATTTCCATAACACTTCATGGCCAATAATCTATGTATAGTTCTTTTACATATAGTAATCATTGGGAAAAAAACGAGAAATCCCACTTGAAATTGATGATCATTTTAAACTATTTGGAAAAGAACCATGGGAAGTAGAGTATGGAGAAAAATGCCCAGTGTGTAATATTAGAATAGATGAATACGGTTTTTGTTCCTGTGGATCAGGTGGAGATTAAATCATTTTTTTCTTTTAAAGAAAAACACACCGACAATGACTATTCCAATAATAATAATGCCTACGGCAACATATTCCAGTGAAAATTCATTATCTGGTGATATTCCAATTTCTGGTACTACTGTACCTACAATTGAAATCTCACCTGAACTTTGAGGTCTCATATTTAACCAAACATGGGTTCCATTGTTAATATAATCATGAAAAAGTATCTTTTCTCCATCTAAAAATATTTGATATGGTTCAGACAAAAAATTTACAGGAACAATTGTTGTAACAATGGCATTCCCCCCAATTACTTCAAAATTTATTCTTTTTAATGTGGGATCAAACCTGAATTGATTTATCTCAGCCCAAGTTCTAATCTCAATCAAAAATTCCTTATCTTGTATTTTTATATTTTCAAATAATTTTGGTTCATCTAAAGAATACTCCAAAATCATTTGACAACCATGACATAAAATTCCATTTTTTTCACCTAGGTATGCAGGTTTGCCATCTA
>JAQBBT010000083.1:0-15977 GCA_032125915.1 Nitrososphaerota archaeon | reverse complement strand
GGAAATACTTTTTCTTTTGCCATACCATAAAAAATTCTAGAGCCTGCAACAAGTGTAATCAAAACAGTATTGGTTATGGCAAAAAGGGCAATAGATGAAAGCAAGATATGCGCTTCTGCACCCAGTCCTTTTTCGGCCACTAAGGCCAATGGTGCAGCTGAGGTAGCAAGTTCTTCCCAATTTACGACTCGAACTACAGCCAAAGAAACTAGTATGTAAAATATACCCGATATTACAACTGAAAGGATTATTGCTCTCGGGAGCGTTTTTTTAGGTTTTTTTACTTCTTCAGCTACATTTGCCATATCTTCAAATCCAATAAATGCAAAAAATATCAATACAAATGCAATAGCTATTCCAGTGAAACCTGATGGACTTTCAGTATAATTTACAGGTTCTGGATTACTAATAGTAAAACCAATAATTATAATCAGTATTAATCCAGCGGCTTCAATTATTGTAAAAATAGTATTGGTCCAAGATGATTCTCTAATTCCAACAAAATTTACTATTGAGAGAATAACTAACAGACCAATAGCCGAAATAATTATGGGAACATCTACAAATTCAGCAAAATATCCGCCAAATCCTAATGCTACTGTTGCAGCAGTAATTATCGAGGTTATAGCTGTTAACCATCCTATTACAAAGGCAAAAAAATTATTTTTAAAAGCATTTTTAATGAAAACATATTCAGCAGCTGCTTTTGGAAACACTGATGATAATTCTGCATAACTAAATCCTGCAAACAAGGCCACAATTGATCCTAAGGCAAATGCAATCCATATAGAATCTCCAGCAAAACCAGCAGCTTCTCCTATCAATACATAAATTCCAGCACCAAGAATTAATCCAACCCCATACATTGTAAGTTGGAAAAGACCCATTCGTCTCTTTAATTCAGACACAATTATTCCCCAATGATTTGTAATATTAGATCTCTATTTCTACCCCTTGAATCCAATTCGACAAAAACAATTTGTTGCCAAGTTCCCAAACAAAGCTGACCGTCATTAAATGGGACTGTCAGAGATGGGCCTACTAATGATGCCTTTACGTGAGAATGACCATTACCATCATGCCACATTTGCTCATGACTGTAATCAAGATCCTTAGGTGCTATTCTACTCAGCATTTTAGGAAAATCTTTGATTAATCCAGGCTCATATTCAATGGTAATTACAGCACCAGTAGAGCCAGAAACAAAAACTGTGACAATACCATTTGAAATACCAGATTTTTTAACAAAATAAGATATTTTTTCTGTAAGATCAGTCATGTGATTTTCGCCTTTAGAATGGATTTTAATTAAATTTGTTGTAACTGTCATTCCCTAACAGAAACATTCCTAAGAATTTAACATACATCTAAATTATCAAAAATGATTTAATTGATATGGTTTTTCAGCTAGCTGTTGTTATAGTAATTCCTATACTATTGGGAATAGGTTATGTTCCACCCTTTGATCTTCCAGAGGAGCCAATTGAAGAAATTACAGTTCCCGATGAGCCAATTTCTGATCTACCAGATAGAGATTTCATTTATTTTTTCTTGATGATAATATGGTTATTTTTCTTACTCAGAATTTTATTTCAAATTAGAAAAGGTACTTTCACACTTCAAAGAAAATACTAATTAAATTATTTTTAATCCAATATCTAGTTTCTAACAAAAAACTCTTTTTATATTAATTTTATCGTACGGTTACTATTCCAACTCTCCATGGATGAAGAGAACAGTAATAATTGTATACTCCGGATTCCTCAAATGTGTACTCAAATTTTTCACCTGTCATAAGAGGTGCACTGTTGAACAAACCAATTATACTCCCTTCTTCGTCTTGACTTTGTATTGTATGAGGTACAGAATCATCATTTATCCATTCCACAGTTGTTCCAGTAGGAACTTCAAGATTCAATGGAATGTAAAATCCCTTACTTGCTATATCAAAATTCCCATTTGGAATTAAAACGCTTGAAATAAGATTTTTAGAAACAATCTCACCTTGCTCTAATTCAATAAAGTCATTTTCTATGAGAAATTTTATAGCATTTAGAAATTCAGTTTCTGAAATTGAACCTTCTCCATACCATAAAGCAATATTTTTTATCCAAACTGGAAGACTTTCAGCAGAAGCGCTTTGGTAGAAAACCATAGAACCTAACAATAAAACACTACATACAGCAATGATGTTAATTTCCTGTCTTCTCTGCATTAACAATTAGTGTTTTTATTCTATTTAACGTGGATTCATAAATTTTAATTCTGATAATTATAGTTATAAAAATTTCAATAAATCTAAAATAATTTACAAAATATACATATAAATTATTATTTTAATACATTTCTTTATACATCAATTTTAGTTGTTCGTGTGGTACCACATCAGAAAAAGCCTTTACAACATCTGTTTTACTTACTAATCCTATTAGATTTTGATTGCAATCCAATACTGGAATCCCACTAATTTTGTACTTTATCATTAAACTTGCTGCTTTTGCCAAATCCTCACCTTCTCCAATAGTTACAAGATTCTCTTCAAGTAAATCATTTACAATAACTTCTTTATCTAATGGAAGTAAATAATCTCGAGAACGTGTATGACCTTTTATAAAATAATCACTATGAGTCAATAATGTATTAGTTGTAATTAGACCAATAGCTAATCCCTTTTCATCAGTTACTACCAATCTTGAAACTTTGTTTTGATTCATTAAACTTAATGCAAATTTTAAAGAATCTAATTTTCTACATGTAACTATTTTTGTACTCATGAAATCTTTAACTAAATATTTTCCACCAAAAACATTGGCATATGATTTTACTAAATCTGTTCTGGAAATTATTCCTGATAAATCCCCATTTTTATCTACAAGAATTACTGAGCCAATTTTCAAATTTTCCATTTTTGAAGCACATTGATAAAAGTCATCTTCAAATCCATCAGTAATTAGTACAATATTTTTTTGCATAAGATGTTTTACTGGTATTTCATTAACAGCTCTTGCCGTTTTATCTTCTTCAAGAAATTTATTAATATCACGTTCTGTAATGATTCCCAAAGGTTTAGTTCCTTCAGTAATCACTAATCTTTTTACAAATTCAGATTGCATTTTCTGTAACGCCTCAAAAACTGATGAATCTGGACCTACAGAAATTACAGGCGTTGAATATAATTTATTCATAAATATATGATTAATTTTTTTGATTTAAAATTGATCATTGATTCTCAAATCTGATTTCAATAAAAGGAAAAGAAATAATTTGTTAGGAAATATTAGGTACGATTTCAATCTCTACGTGGCTGCCATTAAAGGATGTAGCAATGGCTTTTACCTTACTTTTGTAGAGAAAATATTTTTTACCATCATCACTGATGGACCCTGAAATTCCTAACAGTTTGTTATCATGGAGCGTCTGTAATCTTCTATACACAGTACTAATTGGAATTCTGGTATCAGCACTTATCTCCATAGCAGATTTTGGCTTTTCCATAGTAATCTCCAAAATTGCTCGACAATACTTGTCAGACATTACCTCAAGAATTGCATCTTTTCTTGAGTCATCTTCTACTTTTCTTCCTGAAATTAACGCTTGCATGACTAAACTACGGCAAGTTTTGATTTATTAGATCAGTATACTCTGCCTTGCAGTGCACTAGTTAGAACAATTCACGCTTGAGAAATCTTGTACGAGCTTTAAATTGAACATTATAGCCATTTCCATCAATGTTGTTTAAAAATATTCTAGTACCTTTTGATCTATCCAATCCATCCCATCAAGCCTTCAAGGTAGCACTAGATATAGCACAAAAATATGACTCAAAAATCACCCTAATAACATGTATCGAAGGAGATGCTTGGCATCACAAATTTTATGATGCACGAGCTGATACTGAATTGTTAAAAAAACAAAGTAAGGTAGCCAAAAAATATATGGAAAAGTTAGAGGATGCAGCAAACAAGGTTGGAGTGAATATTCAATTACAAATTCTAAAATCTATTTCTGTTGTTAAAGACATTACAACATTTGCAAAATCAAGAAAAGTGGATCTAATTGTTATGAGTTCTCATGGCAGAACAGGTCTTGACAAAGTAATTCTTGGAAGCGTTGCAAACGGTGTCATTCAAAGAACTAGATGTCCAGTACTTTTAATAAAATAAATGAGATGAGATTTAGCTGATCTCAATTATAGGAAGTGGTTTAGTTGGTTCTTCAATTGCATTTCTTTGTGCATCAAATTCTCTAGATGATATTGTTTTACTTAATCGTACTAAAAGTAAGGCTCTTGGTGAGGTTTTGGATATTTCAAATGCAATACCTAAAAATTCAGATATTACTATTCGTGGAACTGATGATTATTCTGAAATAACAAATTCTGATATAATTGTAATAACTGCAAGTACTGGTACTTATCTAAAAGATAGAAATGAAATGATTGATGCCCAAGTTGAAATGATTACCGAAATTGGAAAAAAAATAAAGAAATATTGTCCTACCTCAATAATTTTGTTAATTTCAAATCCTATAGATGTTCTGACATATTTTTTTCTCAAAGAAACCAATTTTTCTAAAAACAATGTAATAGGAATTGCCTCTAGTTTAGATTCTAGTAGATTCAGATATTTGCTTTCAAAAAAAATTGGAGTTAAACAATCTCAAATTTCTGATGCCTATGTCTTGGGCGAACATGGAGATTCAATGGTTCCAATATTTTCAAAGACAAAAATCAACGGAAAAAACGTGCTTGAAATAATTGATTTTAAACAAAAAGAGGACATTACAAGAGAAATTCGAGATTATTGGAAATCTCTTAGAAATTTCAAAAGTAGATCTCAATTTGGTATTGCAAAAAATACGTATGATATACTTGAATCAATTATTAAAAATCAAACTCTATCCATTCCTGCATCTATTTTACTGGAAGGTGAATTTGGGGAAGAAAACGTCTGCATGGGGGTTCCAATAAAAATTACATCTAAAGGAATAATGGAAATTCAATCAATGGATTTTGATGAATCTGAAAAGGAATTATTCAAAATATCTGCTCAAACAATTCGAAATACTATACAATCTGTTTAGAAATTATTGAATTAAGAAATTTAGTCCATATCCGACTAAATATGCAACCATAGCTGCAATCCCTCCAATAATTAATGTATAAATTCCAGATTTCATTTTTGATTTTTTTACAATCTTTCCTTTGATTATTCCAACTAGAAAAAATGCTGATACTACAAATATTATTGAATAAGTAAAAGCATCAGAATTGGGATCAATTCCCATTGTAATGAATATCATAAATGGTATTAGCGGAATTAACCCAATCAAATTAAATCCAACAAATGTACTAATTGAACTATCTATGGGACGTTTGTCGTCTTCTATTAATCCTAATTCTTCTTTCATCATTGTATCGACCCAAACTTTTTGCCTTGATGTGATTATTCGAACTACTTCTTCAAGTAACTCCTCTTTGAATCCTTTTTTACTATAGATTTCTCTAATCTCTTCTTTTTCTTGGTCTTCTAAATTTTCAATTTCCCATTCTTCTTGTTTACGTTTCATTTCGATGTATTCGTTTCTTGCCTTTGAAGCCTGATAATTTGCTGCAGCCATAGAAAATCCATCTGCAAACAAATTGGCAAACCCTAGAATTAAAATAATTGAAGGAGATAATGAGGCTCCCACCACACCGGCCACTATAGCAAAAGTTGTAACTGCTCCATCAATAGAACCATAAATAAAATCATCAAAATGCCATTTCATGATTATAGATTACATTTTTTATTGATTAAATATATTTTCAAATTTTTTATTCAGCAATCGCTTTTATGATATCTGTTTTGCTGATAATTCCAGCAATAGACCCATTTCCATCTAGAACAACCAAACCACTGATATTATTTTCTAAAATTAACTTACATGCACTTGATATTTTTTCATTAAATTTCATTGAAACAATACCTTTTGTCATTACCTCTCGTGCTAGGGAAATATCACCAAATCCTTCTTTAGATAGAAAACCTTTCCTCATTTGATCTAAGGTTGTATATTCTGAATCACCTTCCTCATTACCTAGTTCAATCGATATTCTAAATAGATCTCTAAATGAAATAATACCTATAGGTTCTTCATTTTGATTTTTTACAATTATTCTTGACACCTTATTTTCAAACATTTTTTTTACTACTTTAAACAAGGGTGCAGCAGAATGGGTATACACATAGTTATGTGTCATATAATCAACCACTTTTTTCTCTGATGGATTTTCTAGATAGTATTTTACAAGGTCTGTTTTAGTAAAAATCCCCTTGATATTTTCATCTGAACCAACTGTAAGCGAACTTACTCCCTTTTCAATCATAATTTTTGCTGATTCTTTTGGGGTTAATCCTTCTTCAACAAATAATATTGGTTTCATTATCTTACTAATTGGAATATCATCTAATCCCTGTTTGGAGTTATCTGAAAAAAGAAATAATCCAATATCTTTTTCAGTGATAATCCCTACTGGTTTTCCAGATTCTACAACAATCAACCTACTTATTTTAAATTCTAATAATTTTTTGATAACATCTGATATTGTTGAATTTTTTAGAATGGTGATTGGTTTGTTAATAATTTCATTAATTGACAATAACTAAACCAAATTTGATTTCTATAAAAAGATCGGATATAATTTTCATTCCTGAATGTGAATCTAAATTTTTCTATACTTTAAATTTCAACATTGGAAATCACAGTCTTTTTATATATTTGAAGAATTATTAGAACTATTATGGCAAAATTTAAGAAAATTCTTGTACCACTTGATGGTTCTAATAATTCAACTAGAGGATTAGATCGAGCTATTGAAATTGCAAAAGAAAGTACTGCCGAAATAACCGGATTTTATGTATTTCATTTGCCACTCTTAGCAGGGATAAAGTATTCCCAAAAAATGAAAGATGCGGCACAACAAAAAGCTGTCAAAGCAGTTGGACCTGCAATGAAACGTGCTCAAAAAGCAGGAGCTTCATTCAAGTACAAAACTGGAGGCGGTCATACAGGCTCTGAAATTGTCAAATTTGCTCAAAATGGAAAATATGACATGATCGTTATTGGAGCAAGAGGAATGGGTGGTGCTAAAGAAGCATTCCTTGGAAGTACCTCTAATTATGTAATGCATAAAACAAAGATCCCTGTTCTAGTGGTAAAGTAAATCCACGTGGAATATTCTACTATTTTTCTAGAGTTTAATTATTAATTTAAGTATCCTTCATATTTTGTATAGGAAAAAGATAGTATAGTTATGATTGAATTAATTAAAAATCTGTGATATGCATGGTAGAAAGTAATTATGACATCTTGAAAATTGTGGAGGGTTCTACAGAAAAAGAAATTCGAGATGGATTTAGACGATTAGCTCTTCAATTTCATGCTGACAGAGGAGGAGACAATGAACAATTCATAAAAATCAAACAAGCTTATGAAGATCTAAAAATAGGCAAAAAATATCCTGAGACAGATATTGAAAAATTAAGAAAATCCAGAGTATACTCAGGTGATTCTGAAGAAGATATTAGAAGAAAAAATAGAATTGTAGGTCAAGAACTATCAAAAGAAATGAAAACAGCTCAAGAATGGGCAAATACCTTGAATAGGTCAAATTCAACAGCTACCAGATTATTTGGATCAAAAACCTTGGGAGAAATAGAGCTTGAAAGAAAAGGCAATGGGGCTCTTTCCATTAAAGGAAATTTCATGGCAGGAGAGCTATCTTATGATGGACCAATTATAATGCAAGGAAATGTTACAAGTCCCTCATGGACAGAAGAATTTAGAACAAAAATACATCTTACTAAGGGTGATTTCAAATTTGTTGACCCAATTGAAAATAAGTACAAAATTGAGAATGGTGCAAAAATAATAGTAGATAATGGAAATGCTGTAGTAGGAAATATTTTTGGAAGAAAATACAAAGTGCAAGATCCAGAAGGTAGAGTTGGGATATATCTTACCCAAGAACACAGAACACAAATTTCAGCACCTCAAGGAAAAATCATAATAGAAAATGCAGTAAATACTGTCTCCCTTGAAGCAGATACAATAATTGCTTTGAATCTTGAAGATGATGTAAAAATAAGTGCTAGGGAAATTTTACTTTATGGCAGCAAAGTTACCTATGATGTTATTATTGAATTAAAAAAAGATGGAGTAATCAAATTCTTTGAAAATTTTTCTGTTCAAGGAATTAGCAATGATGCAAAAATTAGACTAGAAAATGGTAGAGAAATTCGATTATTTGATATTAAAACTAAAAAGATAAAAGATTTAGCTGATGAACTTGTACCCAACAAGAGTAATTACAATAAAGATGACACGATGATAGGAAAAGGATTTGCCATTACGTACCAAATGCTGGAAAATCTAGATAAAAAATCTAATAATTCTAGATGGAGAATGGGTTTCTAATCTTAAATTTGATAATTTTTATGCCTATCTTAAACTCATAAAATTGCATCAAGCTATTTGTTCATCTAATCAAAGACTTGATATTCATATAAAATCAAAAGAGAATTGAATTGACAATATCTTTTGCTTTAGATAAAAAATTGATTCTTTTAGTAATGAGTGTTTCAATTATTGCTTTATCGATTACTGGAATTCTGAGTTTTAACTATGCAGAACAAATTCTCAAAGAAAGAACTGTGGAACAACTATTTGGTGAATCAACTATTCGAGGCGACACACTCAGAATACTGTTTGAATCACGTATTGAACAAAATCAAATTATAACAACAGATCCTATGATTCAAATTCTAGTTACAGAATTAAACCAAACTCCAGAAGATGGACTTCAAGACACTATTGAAGGAAAACGTCGAGATTTCTTAACCCAAATTCAAGCTTTTCAAACACTTATTGGATTTTCTATTGGGTTTGAAGATGTAAAAATAATTGGAAAGAATGGAGATATTTTCTTTTCACTTGGAAGAATCGAGAAAGATAATTTCCAAAACGATCCTTTATTTCAAAAAGGATTACAATCCTCATTTGTAGACTTTGAACCTTTTCAAAATAGTAAAAAAATGATTGTAATATCTCCAATTTATGCCGATGATAGTAAAATCGGAGATGAGGCAATTGGAGTTGTAATATCTAGAATGAGAACTGCCGCGATAGATAGCATTTTACTAAATAGAAGCGGTATGAGGGAATCTGGAGAAATCTATATCGTTAATGAGAATTTTTTGATGTTATCTGAATCTAGATTTATTGAAAATACTATCTTTAACCAAAAAGTAGATTCTATTCCTGTCCAAAAGTGCTTTAATGAAGGAATAGATTATGAAGGACTTTATTCAGACTATAGAGGGACTTTAATCTATGGTTCCTCTTATTGTGCAACCGATTTAGGATTTGTGTTACTTGCAGAAGTAGATGAAGCCGAAACAATCCAACCCATTCTAACTCTTCAAGAAAGGATTTTCCAAACTGGTCTATTAATCACGGCAGTGATGGCAATTATCGCATTTATTGTTTCAAGAACACTCTCAAAACCATTAATTAAATTGAAAAATGCTGCCAACACAATTGCAAGTGGTAATTTTGAGGTAAGAACAAAGATTACAACAAAAGATGAGATAGGTGAACTTTCACAGGCGTTTGATTCTATGGCTCAGAAACTTCAAGAATCATTAATTGAAATTAAAGAAAAAGAAGACGTGATCAAACAACAAGAAGATATTCTTTTACAGTTTTCAGACTACAGTGAAAAATATTGTGTTTGTATGATAGACATAATAAACTCCACAAAAATTACTTCTCACTTATCTGATTCACAAACAAGTGAATTCTATAGAATATTTCTAAATTCAACAGCACTAATTGTTCGAAATTTTGGTGGTATAATTGTAAAAAACATTGGAGATGCTTTACTATTCTATTTTCCAATTATTCATTCTGAAATGGAGCTTACAATCAAAAAATGTCTTAATTGTTGTTTGACATTGGGAGAATCACAAAAGGACATTGCAACAAAATTACAAAAAGAAAACCTACCTATTATTGATTATAGAACTAGTGCTACTTTTGGAATGGTAAGGATTGCCAGAACCTCAACATCATCAGTCAATGATATCTTTGGAACTACTGTTAATCGATGTGCTAAAATAAACAGGACTGCCCCAGCAAATGGATTGATTATAGGCCAAGAATTCTATGAAAATGCAAAAACTCTTGAGGATTATATCTTTAAAAAAGTAGAAGGTGAAATGGTTTCCTCCGAACATGGCTACGCCGGATATATCGTTTCTAGAAAACAAAAATAAATTAAAATTCTTTAACTACACAATAAAATTAAATCAATTCAGATGATTTTTGTTTTGTTGAAATATCGTATGACTCTTCGACATTTGTGATAAAGATTTTTCCATCTCCCTTTTCTCCTGTATGAGCTGTATCCATTATAGCTGATACAACAGAATCTAACTGTGAATCATTTACAACTGTTATGATTACATCTGTGGAATTAAATTCAATTTGTTTTCCGCCAATTTCAGGTCTATCGCCTCCTCCTTGTCCTAAAGATTCAATCAAAGTAACTCCACCTACTCCTGTATTTCTAACTGCCTTTACCACTAGTCTTGAAACTTCGCTTTGTACAATAGCTTCAATTCGTTTCATAGGATTTTTGAGAAAAGTTGCAATTTAAAAATATCTAAATAATTTCTAATTATCATACCTGAATATCAACAAAGAAAATCTTCTTATCCTTAAATAAAATTAGAGTTAAAATTATCATATCTTGTATCGTTTACTTGTTGTACTTGTAGGAATGCTTTCTTTGATTTCAACAGCATATGCTGATGATTACATTGTAGACATTCCCTATGGCGCATTTAATCCTGAATTAAATACACCTGCCGAGGTTTGGTACGATCCACCTGTCATCTCTGTTACAGTAGGTGATTCAATTACTTGGTATAACGATGACAGAGAAGGTCATACCGTTACTAGCGGTGAAGGATCTGGAAGATTTGGTTGGATGGACGATAATTTTGGAACCCCTGATGAAGGTTTTGATAGTGGACGATTCATGCCAGGAGAATCATGGTCCCTTAAATTTGAAGACTCTGGAACTTTTTCATATTTTTGTATTATTCATCCATGGATGGAAGGTGTAGTGATTGTTGAAAAAGCAATTCCAGATTATCCTCATGATGCAACTGGACAGAAATTAGAATTTCCTCTCTTACAATATACTCCAGATAGACAAATAGAAGTTAATCTTTCCTGGGATCCACCTATAATTAAAACTCATGAGAAGATTCAATTTGTTTATCAATTCTATGATCCTTCTACAAATTCTAATTTAGCAAAAATGAAATATAATTTTATTATCTTTCAAAATGGAAAAGAAATTTTCCGTGATGAGGGTTTAAACCAAATTGGTGGAGACTATCGTAATTTTGTTTTTGATGAGTCTGGTTCAATAATAATTAGAATAGAGGGAATCGAACCTCTATCTGTCTTAGCTGAAGGAAGTGTGACAGTATCTGGAAAAGTTGAGAACAAGGCTCAGAGGTCAGTTGATTTTACTGGTGTAGTTTATGACAATCCAGAAAAAACTACTCATGAAGCTTATCACGTACAGCCAGCACAAAGACTAGAACTCTATTATGAAATGACTATTGCAATTATTTTGATACCTGCTGCAATGATGGTTGGATTGATAATTTGGATGAAAAGAACACCCAAAATTCCTGAAGGTAAATCAAGTGCAATTTAATTTAAAAATATAAAAATAAATTGAAAATGATTGAATCGACTAGTCTACTAGTTCGGTCCAACCTTTTACGAAGACTGAATCTTTGTGAAGAGGTACTGGTTGTCCAACTGTAAAGTCCATTGGTCTCATCCAGAAGATTGCTTTTGTTGGGCATACACCAATGCATGCACCATCAGTAATACATCTCTCTGGGTAAAAGACAAATGCTTTACCTCTTTTCCAGCCTTCTACGGGTTTTACTCTAAGGACATCTGGACCAAGTGTTGTACAGATTTCTACACATAGTGCACATCCGATACACATTTGTTCGCTGATGTCTGGAAGTATTGCTACTGGCATAACGAAGTTTTTTCATCTTTTGATCTTTATATAACTTGCCAAGAAAATTGGGATTATAACACCGTTTAAAATTTTATAACGCTGTTTTGTAAATCTGATCGCTTTATCAAAATCATTTTTTGATCTCAAATGATTTGTAACACTATTGTCTTTTATCTATTAAATTTAAAATCAAATTTGTCTCATTCATACCTAGATAATACATTCCAGATTTTTTTGAATCCATTAGATGTCTCCCACTTGGAGAGAGGATCCATTCTCCATCACCATTTTTTATTGCCATAGTAGTGACTACAATCAGAGATTTTGTGTGTCTTGCTACAGATGCTAATAACATAATGGCTGCATTGATAAATCTGGCTGATTCTAATTCATCAAACATGTTGTAAATACCATTTAAAGAATCTAAAATAACAAGTGCCTTTTCTCTTGATATTTTTTTTATAATTTCTTGTAGGTCTTTTTCCCAATCGATCCTACTAGAACGAAAAATCTTCACATTATCATTTTTTTTAATCATTCCAGAAATAACATATCCACTGTATAATAAATCAAAATCTAAAAAAATTACTGGAATAGTGTCGGAATCTATTAATTTATTTAAAAATTCAGATTTTAGAAAAGGTTTAGAACATAAAATAAAATTAGGATTTTTATCTGAAAATTCATTTTTTAATTGTACAAGATCATTATCTAAAATTTGCTTAGGATTTTTATCCAACACTAATTTAGTCACTAACAGATATAATAATGAATTTAGACTCCAAAAATGTATCTGAAGATTTTCCAACTAACAAAATCTATCTAAATAATGCATCAGTATCATTAATGCCTACACAAAGCATTGAGGCAATGAAAGAATTTCTAATTTCATACAATTCAATAGGTCCTGATTCTATCAAGTCTGAACCATTTGTTACAGAAAAATTACGAAATACTAGAAAAATTATTGCAAAAATAGTAAATTGTCAACCTGATGAGATTATCCTAACTCAAAGTACTACTGATGGGATAAATATTGTAGCTAATGGTCTTTCTTTTGATTCGAACTCAAATATTATAATACGTGGAACGTCTCATGAACATCACGCAAATTTTTATCCCTGGCTCCGGCTAAAAAATAAACTAGAAATTAAAAATTTAGCTGTAGATGAAAACGGATTTTTTAATTTTGATGAATTTAATAAATTTCTAGATAATAACACAAAATTAGTATCACTTAGTCATGCATTGTATAACACTGGTTCAATTTTACCCATAGAAAAAATTGGAAAAATTCTTGATGACAAAACCCCATTTTTCATTGATAGTGCTCAAACTGTTGGATGTACAGGTAATTTTGATGTAAAAAATCTCAGATGCAATTTTATGGCTTTTAATGGATCAAAATGGCTCTGCGGACCCATGGGAACAGGATTATTTTACTGTAATCGAAAATCAAGTGAATTACTTGAACCTCTTTCTATTGGAGGCGAATCTGCAATGTTGTATGATGAATCAAATTTAGCATTCAAAGATTTACCTGAAAAATTTCAAACAGGATTCCGTAACTACGTTGGAATAGTTGGATTAGAATCATCAGCAAATTATCTTTATAGATATGGTATGGAAAACATTCGTAAAAAAAATATTCACCTCTCAAATATACTCAGAGAAGAATTATCTAAAAATAATAAAATAACTCTCTACGGTCCTAACAATCCTGAAGAGCGTACTAGCATAATTTCATTTACTATAGATGGATATGAGCCACACATTGTCGTAGAAAAATTAGAAAAACAGAACATAATTTTAGCAGTTAGAGAAATTTATGATAAAAAAATTATTCGAGCTTCCCCTCATTTTTTTAATACTGAATCTGAAATTCTTCAAGTTATAGATGCAATAAAGAAGCTATAGATTTTCTTGTTCTTCTATAACCATCATTGTTAGAGTTGATTGTACTTTACTTATCTTCCTAATTTTGTTTGTTATGATTGCCCGCAGATTTTCGGCATTATCAGAAGATAATTTCAAAACTATGTCATAAACTCCATAAACCCCTTGAACCTCAAATTTAATGTCTTCATCTTGAAGAATTTTTTTTGTTTCATCTATTATGGAGGTATCTGAACCTAAATCAGAATTTAATAATACATATGCTGTAGGCATGTTGCAGATTTTCATAAAGGGTATTTAACCTTTCATGGACATCGAAAACTGATTAACTAGCATCAGGATTTCTTGATGTGAAACATTTAGATCTTACATTAACAATTTCTGAATCAATTCCAAGCTTTCCTGATTCACCTTCTCCTCAATTCATTCCTTGGTCTACAATAAACGATGATGGTTATAATCTAGAATTATTATTTTTAAGCTCTCATACTGGAACACATCTTGATGCACCGTATCATTTTACAAAAAAAGGAATAAAAATACATCAAATTCCTGTAACCCGACTTTTAGGAGATGCATTACTAATTAAAATTAAAAAGGTAAAAGATCAGGAGATAACAAAAAAAGATTTAATTGAATTTGAACGAAAAAATGGAAAAATTCAAAACTTTTCTTCAATTATATTTTTCACAGATTGGCAAAGAAATTTAAATAAAAAATTCTACTTTACAAATAATCCAGGGCTATCTAAATCTGCAACTAATTACCTAATATCAAAAAAAATCAATTTAGTTGGAATTGATTCTCCAAGCATAGATCTAGGAATTGATAAGACTTTCACAGTTCACAAAATTTTATCTAAAAATAATATTCTTATAGTTGAAAATCTTTCTAACCTAGAAAAAATTACCACTTTAAGATTTAATTTCATTATTTTACCTCTAAAATTAAAAAATGCAACAGGTTCCCCTGTGAGGGCAATAGCTAATTATTGAACAAAATGAAATCGATTTTTTTTATAATTTTTTGATAATTTACCCACAATTGGAATCTGATTTCCACAAAATTGACACTGATTTTTATCATTAAGATTCCATGACTCTATATCAAAACCAAATCTCTTGATAACAATATTCTTGCATTCAGGACAGTAGGTGTGTTCTAATGGGTGACCAGGAACATTTCCAATATAGGCATACTTTAGTCCAATCTTCTTTGCAATTTCATGATGTTTTTCCAAGGTTTCTACTGGAGTAGAATCAAACTCCATCATTTTATAATCAGGATGAAAACGCAAAAAATGAATAGGCATTTCTGGTCCAAGTTCGTCATAAACAAATTTACATAATTTTTCTGCATACTCTAAACTATCTCCAACTTGTGGAATGACCAAATCTGTTATCTCTACGTGAATTTTTGTTTTATCTCGAATTTCTAAAAGAGTATCAAAAACTGGTTGAGGGTCAGGAACTCCGATGTATTTTCTTGTAAACTCCGGTTCAGCATTACCTTTGAAATCAACTGTTATAGAATCTAAAAACTCACTCATCATTTTTACTGATTCTGGAGTATCATATCCGTTTGAAACAAAAATGTTGTAAAGATTTTTCTGATGCGCTACTACTCCACAATCTCTTGCAAATTCTATGAAAATTGATGGTTCGTTATATGTATAGGCAATACCATCTGCACCATTATCTACCGCAGTTTGTACCACTTCTTGTGGGGTCATGTCAACACCTTCAATTTTTCTCCTCTGACTGATATCATAATTTTGACAATATTTACAAAGCCAGTTACATCCAGTGGTAGCAATTGAATACACTTTTGAGCCTGGATGGTAATGGGTAACAGGTTTTTTTTCAATAGGATCAACATGACCTGCGATCACTTTACCATATACAAACAAGTCTAGTTTTCCATTTTGATTTCCTCTAACTCCACATAGACCAATTTGGCCTTCAGCCATCTCACAATATCTAGC
>JAQBBT010000082.1:0-2976 GCA_032125915.1 Nitrososphaerota archaeon | reverse complement strand
GCATCAACTGCAGCATCAATATCTTTTTTATTTGTTCTAGCTAAACCACATATTTCACAAGACAAGCCTTCGCTTGTGATCATTTTTACAGCTTTTAATTCGCCTGGAGATATTACTGGGAATCCAGCTTCGATTGCATCGACACCTAGTTCATCAAGTTTTTTTGCAATAGCAAGTTTTTGATCAGGGGAAAGCGATATTCCAGGAGTTTGTTCGCCATCTCTTAAGGTAGTATCAAAAATTCTGATTCTCATGCCCCACTCCTCTGCAAAGCTGCAACTCCTGTTCTGGCAACCTCTATTATTCCAAATGGTTTTGCCAACTCCTCAAATGCCTTAATTTGATCAGGAGTTGCAGTTAATTCTACCATCATAGAGTCCTTTTTAACATCATGAACTTTTCCACCATAGGCATTTGCCAACTTGTTGATTTCCATACTATCACTAGCAGTACTTAGTTTAATCTTAAAAATACTCAGTTCACGGTATACTGTTTTGTGCTCATCCAGATACTTTACCTCTATGGTGTCAATCATTTTGTCTAATTGTTTTACTATCTGCTCTACCTGCTTTTCATCACCATAAGTAGTAATAGTCATCCTAGAATATTCTGGATTCTCAGTAACCCCTACAGAAATACTATCAATGTTAAAGTTCCTTGATCTAAATAGATGAGTGACCTTAAACAAGATGCCTGGTTTATTTTCAACCAATAAAGAGAGAATAGCCCACATGTTAATCACCTTAAGATGGTAACACCATATCTGCAAGTGAAGTTCCGGGAGCTACAAATGGCAACACATCTTCTTCAGGATCAATTGGAATATCAATTACCGTAGCCACATCGCTATTCAGTGCTGTCTTTATTGCTTTGTCAAGCTCATCCATGGATTGTGCACGAATTCCTTGTGCGCCATATGATTCTGCTAGTTTTACATAATCAGGACAATTTTTCTGATCAACTCCAATCATTCGTCTCTTATAGAATGTTCTTTGCCATTGAGCAACCATTCCCAGTGTGGAATTATTTAGTATAAACACAATCACTGGGATATCTTCTAAAACCGCTGTCGCAAGAGAATTCTCCGTCATACTAAAACTTCCATCTCCTGCAATATCCACTACTGTAACATCAGGTCTTGCAACTTTAGCACCTATTGCAGCTGGAAATCCCCAACCCATAGTTCCAAGACCAGTTGAGCTAAAGAAGGTTCCAGGTTGAATTACATCAAAGAATAATGAAGCCCACATTTGATGTTGACCTACCTCTGTGGTGACAATTGATTGATGCGGAAGTAATTCTCGAAGTTTTCTTAGAATTTTTGCCGCCCCCATTTCTCCTGGATGGAGTTTCAAATTTTCTTTCCAATACTCTTTGGTTTCTTTTACATGTTTGATCCATACGTTTTCTTCAGTTTTTTTGGTGGCTTTTTTCATTAACATATTTAACATAATTCTAAGTGATGCTCTAACATCACCCACCACTGCAACTGTTGTTGTTTGATTTTTTCCAATTTCAGCAGGATCAACATCCATGTGAATAATCTTCAATCTCTTTTCAAATGCTTCAAATGTTCCAACAGATCTATCCGAGAATCGTGTGCCGATGGCTAGCACACAATCAGCTTCAGTCATTATCCTGTTTGCCTCTGCATGGCCGTGCATTCCAATTGGTCCTAGTGACAACGGATGATTTTCTGGAAATGCTCCTTTGCCCTTGAAAGTAGTTACCACAGGAATCATTAGAAATTCTGCAACTGCCTGTAATTCTGCAAATGCAGATGAAATTATTGTCCCACCGCCAGCTAAGATGACAGGTTTTTCTGCGCTTAGAAGCATACCTATTGCTTTTTCGACATTTACAATATCAGGATCAGCCCATGGATGATATCCACGGATTTTAAATTCATCAGGAAAAGTCATTTCAGCTTCATTTGATTGCACGTCCTTTGGAATATCAATTAGCACAGGACCAGGTCTGCCAGTTTCTGCAATGAAAAATCCTTTTCGTACTACTTCAGGTATTTCACTGGCATTTCTAGGTTGGAATGCATATTTTACAACAGGGTTTGCCATTCCTATAATATCACTTTCTTGAAAGGCATCTTTTCCAATCATAGCTACAGGTACTTGTCCAGTTACTGCAATCATGGGAGCAGAGTCAGCTTGTGCAGTTGCAATTCCTGTTAGGATATTAGTTGCACCAGGGCCTGATGTTGCAAAGCAAACT
The DNA here is from genome assembly GCA_032125915.1 of Nitrososphaerota archaeon. Taxonomy (GTDB): domain Archaea; phylum Thermoproteota; class Nitrososphaeria; order Nitrososphaerales; family Nitrosopumilaceae; genus Nitrosomaritimum. The sequence continues at coordinate 747 of JAQBBT010000082.1, read as the reverse complement.
CCTGGTTTTCTGCTCACTCTTCCAAATCCATCCGCCATATGTGCTGCAGATTGTTCATGTCTTGCCAAGATGTGTCTTATATCACAGCGTGCAAATTCATCATACATTGGAAGGTTTGCACCTCCAGGTAAGCCAAATACTTCTTTCACTCCTTCTTTTTCCAAGGCAGTCATCAATGCCTTTGCTCCCGTCATTGTTTCCATTTTATTAACCAAATCAATCGCCATAATTTTAATGTGTTAAGGTGCAGTTATGCACCGAGTTTAATACAGAACCCCCAGCAAAATAATGAATTTTGGAGCAGCTGGAGACATGAAAAATATAGAATTTTTATAATTAATAAAATTATCTTGTTTCAGAAATAAACTATCCTCTCAATTAGCCTTGGCAAAATATCAAAAATTCTTACTGTTACACACCTTATTACACGCTTTTCATGTACTTGGAGGAAGGAAATCTGATAAATACTAACTTTTAAAATAACCAAATTTGTGTAATAGCACTCGTACCATTACAATTTTCCAGTCTACAAAGATGCAATACAAATATCCTCAAAAATTTTCATGTCTTGTTAGATTCACACTAGAAAAAGACTACTCAAAAATATCATTTTTGAGTCTATATTATTATCAATTAAGATTTCATCAGATCAACATCACGCGTTTCAGGATTGATTTTAGCACCTACAAGTATTACCAGTGAGCCAATAATTATAACAGCAGCAAGCAAAAAGGGTATTATATTCTC
>JAQBBT010000081.1:0-7822 GCA_032125915.1 Nitrososphaerota archaeon | reverse complement strand
CAAGGAACAAAAGGTCAATGCAGGAAGAGATGCAATGAATAATGTTTTGGCAAGTGGTGGAACCATGCAAGAAGCAAGAGATGCATTCAACAAAGCTGCATCTACTAAAAGAATTGAGCTAATTGAGATGAATGCCCAATTTAATGTAAAACATAATCTGGCAGATTATGAGGAACAACAACTCTTCAACTCCACAGGACAAATTCACATATCACCTGCAACTCAAATGAAACTTGCCAATCTCTATACTGATTACAAGTTGCAACCAAGTTACATATTGGCAAATTCAGAAGACAAGAATATCTCAAAACTTAATTCAGAAGTTAATTCAAACACAATTTGTGAAGACGGATACGTCCTAGTATCTCGTGTAACAACAGGAAGTCATGCCTGCATTGATGAATCTACTGCTAAAAAATGGATTAACAATGGTATTAAGGAGATTACTTTTGCTGGCAAAATTTCTGAAAATATTTCACCTATCTCAGATGTAAAAACAAATCCTGGAACAAAATGTGATGAGGGATATAGGACAATTTTTCATATTGCAGAATTAGAGTACCAATGTGTTTTAGAATCAGTTGCAAAAAAAATGATGGAAAATAACACTGCAGAGGTACATACCCTTACAGAATACATTCTCAACAAGGATATACAAAAAATGAATAATGATGTGATATTTGAAATAAATCAAGAAATTCTAAATATCCAAGAAGAGTATGACATCAAAATGAAAGCATTAGCCTCTGAATATGATGATAGACTTGAAGACCAGGATTCCATATCAAAACAAAAAAAGCAAGAAATTATCAAAGAATACCAAACTAGTACAAATATCACAAAAGAAGATATCACTAAACGTATTTTGAATGAAAGAAAGACAAATGATTCTAACAAAGAAAAAATACTTGAGGAAAAATCAGATGCTATAAGCAAACTTGAATTAGAATTGAAAAATAAAATATTAGAAATGGTCAAAGGTCATGAGCATAACCCTCAGATCAAAGTAGATTGGAGTTATCTATTATAGTGATGAATTATCAAAATTTAATCTGACAATCAGTAGAATTTTTGAGTATTAGAGTTCTAGCTCTCACAAATAACTTGGCTGGTTTTTCCGCCTGTGTATAAGTGAATCAACGCGTCTATGTCACAATCAGATATGAATGGGGCAGCAGTTTGAATAACTGGATACATCAAGTCTTCGGGAGCAGTAGAGTGTGCAAGACCTGCAACATGTCCAAACTCGTGACGAATTATTATTTCCATGTGTTCACTTGATAGTTTATCGGCTTCGTAAATTGTAATAAATGACCTCAGTATGGCTTTTTCTGCATCATTTACAGTAGAAGTAGTTTGACCTGACAGACCTTCAGCACTTTTTGAATTTGTCAGAGTGATTATGATATCTGCATCATCTTTATCGGTAAAAGTAATCTCAAATGATTCTTCAATTCCACGCAATTCTCTTGAGTGTTCCACGGCACCTGCCCAACCAATAAAGTATGTGGAAAAAGTTCCTTCATCTCCCTTATACACCAGGCTATTGTCAATCTCAATTGTCTCAGTTGATAGAATCGCTCGTTTAATTGCATCAATTTTTTCTTTAGGAAAATTATTTTCACCAACAATATGTATCTCCAGGCTGTTACGCGGAGCCCATGCATACCATGTCTCCATTCCATCGCCTTTCAGGTTTTGTACCATGTATGAAGTCTTCAGAGGTTTAGCTTGAGTATTTTCTTCAATGGTAGATACCGTTTTCTGTACAGATAAAAATTCTAGTGCAAATCCAATTACTACTAGCCCCATCACTATAATGACAAGATATTGTGTAATTCGCAATGACTTTTTTAATTTATTATAATCATCCAAATTCTAAACTGCCCCAAAAGGAGATAAATAATGGAAGGATAAAAACACATCATTGAAAATTACGCATACATTTCTCTCTAAAAACATTCTTTTTGCCGTATTGATATTTGTTGGAATTACTGCCACTGCAAATGCAGAGTATGTTGACAAGTTTTCTCTTCCCTATGTTTTAGATGCTTTAACTGATTCACAAATAAAAGAATGTGATTCCATTCACGATGATTTTGTTTCTTTATCTGATATTGATTTTTACAATCGATATCAAAATCATAAATTTTCAGGAAACTGTGTAATGTTGTACGAGGATTCATTATGGGATTATGATGGTTCAGATAGGTTTGAAAAACTCTCAGAAAGATCTGCCGAATTAATACAAGAACATGAAACCAAATTAAAACAAACCCGTGAAAATTTTTACATAAATTCAAGATCAGTAACTGAACTTCAAATTCCAGGAACATTTTTGTTTAAATTTGAAGGCTGTAGTGGAGACCAAACAATAAACGCAAGCGATATTTCTGTAGTTTCTGATAAAGAAACTGTTCTGCTAACAAAATTTGTAGCTGATGAAAGGACAATCCTCCCTGGCAGTTGCAATTTACTTGAAGTGCAAATCCGAGCTGATGATCCTAGTTCAATCAAGGTTGAAATTTCTAGCCTAGACATAGTACCTGTAAACCTTGATGAGTCCATAAATGAGGTTGAACCTAATGAAGCCGTTGAATTACAAACAACCCATAAATCTCCCAGAGCACAAATGCACTCTGGAATTACACCAACTGAAGTTGCCTGTAATGAAAATTTTATATTAATGGTAAGAGATTCAGGCAATCCTGCATGTCTTACCCCTGCTAGTTATCTAAGATCTATTGATAGGGGTTGGGGAGTAGCTGACCTTGATTTAATGGAAAAGCACCCTGAACAACTAGATGCAATTATTGCAGCTATAATGCAAAATCGTCAATTAAGAGACCAGGTAATAGAAAGAATATCTGCAAATCCTGAAGCCCTTGAGAAAGTAAAAGGAAATGAAAAATTGATGAATGTTCTTGAAGGTAAAGGAATGGTCGGTGAAGGTCAGGCAGGTACACAAATGGGTGGAATGTTTGGTTCTTCTGAAACAGGGCAGCAGATGGGACAGATGATGAGCAGTCTGGGATTTAACATGGGCGGGGATTCTAAAATGGGAAATATGATTGGAGGAATGGTAGATAAAATGATGCCAAAAGTGATGAATGGTATGGGAAACTCACCAACAATGGGATCTCAAATGCGTGCAGATGATGATTTGATGGGAAAACTAGGACAATAATTTTACTGAATTATTTTTCTGAGGATTGAAATAAACTGCTCTCCCTCCACTGGGTTTATAGATCCTGTAAGAATAATGGTATCTCCATCCTGATATGATATACTGTCAGTAGACAAAGAGGTGGCATAAACTGGGACAAGAAACATTCCAATCATTAATCCCATGAAAATTATCTGCCTCATTATCATCTCTCTAGTTTTGATTCCATTAAATTAATTTGTCTGGTTAGGATGTGTGATTGGAAAATCCATCTCAAAGAAATGAATTCCATCACTTGCAAGTACATGATAAAATCCTCCAGGGAGAGTTTTGGGAACAGGCCATGGCATGTATAGTCCTCCGTGATCAGTAGTCTTACTTCTAACAGATGAAATTTCCCCAAATTCATTTGAAATGGTAATCTCTACATTGTGTAATCTGTGCCAACCATACCCCTCAAAGACTAGATACCTTTGCTCATTGATAAAATCCGGAGTTATATTCAAACCAAATTCTGGCACTTGTAATTTATCATCTATGCTTGTAATTGATCTTTTTTTTGCCAATTCCAAAAATATTTTTTCTTGTTCTTTTAGTCCCAAAGCCCAGCTACTTTGAATCAATTTTGGTATAGTTTCTGATTTAACACATGCCGGATGCAAGTTGGCTGCCCTTAAAATTAGAACATGATTTTGGTTTTGACAACTAATCAAATTCAAGGAGATGCCCAAATTGTATTGGCCCAAAGGTGTGTGATTATTTTTTGAAATGACTGTATCGACTTTATGTTCTATTTGATTGCATGGCCTATCGCCGCAAATTGCAATGTTTTGAGATACCATCCCTTTCTTTGCTCGCTCTTCATCAATTTTTGAGCATAATTTATCCCCGCAAACCTTTTCAGAGTTGATTACTTTGTATTTTTTGACTTCGATAAAACCATCTGCAGAACCAACCAAAAAAATACCAGAAATTAAAACTAAAAAAACAACTAGAAAAATTAAATTTTTCATTTTACCTCACAAGTTCTATGTCCGTAACAATGATTAAGATTAGTATTCAAGTACCAGATCCCTCTAGATTGATACTCTCAAAGTTCACAAATGATGGGATTGCATTGGTTAGAATTGACAATCTAAAATCAATAAAAGACATATTTGGAATCTTTTTTTCAATTTCATTACAATTTGCAAGATAATTGTCAATTTGATGAACGTATCCAAAATTAACCGCACTTCTGACTACTTCTTCATCAATTTCCGGATCTAACAGGGCACTAAGATATGCCGCAGTCCCTGATCTAGCTAGATGATTCATACCGACTCCTTCTTTTTTAATTGCCTGCTCTAATGTAATGTCAGGTTCAAAGTAATCTTTGCCAAATGTCTCATCAAAGTCACTGGTATAATCAACATCCACTACTTTCCATAAATCTAAATTGTTTTTCCAAAATTCAGGTGAACATTCAAACACAACAATTTTTTCTTGAGTTGAGTAAATTGAAAAAACTATTATCAAAAATATAATGCCAGCTGCAAGCATTCCAAATAATAAAATTTTTGAAATGGACATTATGTTTCAAAAGTTTTGATCACTTAAATATTAAAATAACCTTAATTTTTTGTGATTGCTAATTTGAAAAGTTTTGTGTTAGCAATATCCATGATTCCATTAATTCTATCAATAAGTATTGTTCCGGCACTATCTTTTGCTGAAGGGAATGCAGATTCAGAAACACAATGTAGGGAAGGATTGGTACTTGTTTTTCGTACAACTGCAAATGATTATGTCTGCCTGAGTAAAGATTCTGCTGAACATTGGAAGAAACTTGGAATGGGAGATATTGTTGAAGATATGACTGATGAAAAACTCACGGAAAAAATAATTGAAAAACAGGTAACCTCACAAATAACTCTAGGACAAACAACTGGGCAGCCTAACATTATTGTAATAATGCCTGATGATATTGGATGGTACAATATTGGTGCATACCATGATGGTATCATGGCAGGCTTGACTCCAAACATAGACAAAATAGCTCAAGATGGTATGCGTTTTACTGATTACTATGCAGATCCTAGTTGTACTGCAGGGCGTTCAAGTTTCATCACAGGAGAACTACCAATTCGTACAGGTCTTACTACAGTAGGACAAGCAGGAGCTGAAATTGGAATGCCTGATGAAGCTCCAACAATTGCAACTGCTCTAAAATCAATGGGATATAACACTGGTCAATTTGGCAAGAATCACCTTGGTGATAAGAACAAATTTCTTCCAACAGTGCACGGTTTTGATGAATTCTTTGGTTATCTGTATCATTTAGATGCCATGGAGGATCCTTTCACAAAAACATATCCTCCAGAACAAAACTTGATTATTGGTCCACGCAACATGATTCACAGTTGGGCAAGTGATGTTGATGATAATACAGTGGAACCACGTTGGGGTAAAGTAGGAAAACAAGTGATTGAAGATGCAGGACCAGTACCTCCAAAAAGGATGGAGAATTTGGATAGTGAGATTTTAAACCACTCAATTAATTTTATGACAAAATCCTTAGATGAAGACAAACCTTTCTTCCTTTGGCTTAACCCTTCACGAATGCATGTAATTACTCATTTGAGTGAACATTATGATAATACACGAAATCCTGAAAATGGATGGTCAATTTATGAAGCTGGAATGTTAGAAGTTGATGATACTGTTGGTACAGTAATGAATTTTCTGGAAGAAAATGGAATAAAGGACAACACTATTGTTGTTTTCACAACAGACAATGGAGCAGAAGTTTTTACTTGGCCTGATGGTGGCATGACTCCATTTAGAGGTGCAAAAGGACAGATTCTTGAAGGTGGTATGCGTGTTCCAATGCTTGTACAATGGCCAGGACATATTACAGCAGATCATGTTGAGAACGGTCTGATGTCTGGACTTGATTGGTTCCCTACTTTAATTGCAGCAGCAGGCAATCCTAACATTGCAGAAGAACTCAAAAATGGAAAGTCCATTAATGGTAAAACATACAAAGTTCATCTTGATGGATACAACCAACTTGACATGTTAACAGGTCAGGGGCCATCAAATCGTAATGTGCTTTATTACTTTGCTCAAAATGATCTTGGAGCAGTTAGAGTTGGAGATTACAAATATCGATTCATTGATCAGCCAAATGGATGGTTTGGCGAGACAGTCAATGTAGGATGGCCTGTTCTAACAAACTTACGACTAGATCCATTTGAGAGGGCAGGACTTCCTTCAGGTAGTGATGGATCTATTGCTTATTACAATTGGTATGTAACTGAATTTTGGCGATTTGTAGAGTCACAACAAAGTGTTGAACAACTAGCCCAGAGTTTCATTGATTACCCTGCAATGCAAGATCCTGCATCATTTAACCTAGATGCAATTAAGAAAAAAATTGAAGAAATGAGACGTATAGGAACTTGATCCCCCTTTGAGAGAATTTTAGAAAAATAAAACTTTGAATAAAATAATTTTCATTTCCAACAAATCATACTTTCGTCTTACGTTAGTCAATCTGGAAAATTTACGCACAAAGCGGGGGTCTGCCTTTTTATTGACAGTCAATAAACACGTTAACACTTCATTTAGTAACTATGTATAATTCTCTTGAGTTACATACAAAATAAAACATATTTCTTGAGTATTGATTGTTAAATTACTTTCAATTGCTTTTTCTAAAAGAATATGATCTAGCCAACTGTTAAATTTTGTCAATCAATTCATCTTGAAGTTTTTGTTTGGCAACAAATCCCAATTCATTTTCTGCCAACGTTATATCTGCTACACTATATTTTATCTCATCTTTATTTTGCTCCTTGTATTTTGTTTTAATTTTTTTATCAGCAATTTTTAGAATTATTTTAGCTAGTTCATTAATGGATGTGGAATTTCCTGTTCCAATGTTATAGATGTTCCCTCTTTTCCCATCAATATTTTTAATTGCACATCCAATTGCATTTATCACATCATAAATTGAAACAAAGTCTCTTGTTTGTGTTCCATCTCCATTGATTTCAATTGGTTTGTCTTTTGAAATATTTTCAATAAATTTTGAAATCACTCCGGCATACTGTACATTTTGTCCTTTACCATATACATTAAACAACCGTAATGTGATTGCATCTAATCCAAACTCTTTAGAATATTTTTTTATCCTCAATTCTGCTTCTAGCTTGCTTTTACCATAAGGCGACAACGGATTTGTTTTTGCATTTTCATTTATTGGTACTTTTGACTCATCATATACTGCTGCAGATGATGCAAAAATTAATTTTTTAATTTTATTTTCGATGCAACATTTGAGAATATTTTCAGTACCTGTAACATTTACCTCATTTGTAATCTCTGGATGAATCACGGATTGTGCTACATCAGACTTTGCAGCTAGGTGAATTACCATATCAAACCCAATGCAGGATTTTTGAAACTTTTGATAATCTAAAATATCTGCATTTACAAATCTAACCTCCTTTTCAAGGAGTGATTCAATATCTTCTTTTGAGCTATTTGAGAGATTATCATAAATTGTAACCTCGTGATTATCTAGTAAAAAATCCACAAGATATCTTCCAATGAATCCTGCACCACCTGTAACTAGAATTTTCAATGAAATTGTATAAAGTGAGTCAATTA
>JAQBBT010000080.1:0-8464 GCA_032125915.1 Nitrososphaerota archaeon | reverse complement strand
TTGTAACATTTGGAATTTATCATCCTGAACTAAATCCAATTCATTATGAAAGTTTGGAATAGAGTCCCAAATTTTAGTTAATTCTTGTTCTTGAATTTCAAGTTTCTTGACACGTTCTTTTTCTGTATCTACCATTGATTTTATTGCATTAGATAATGATAATGCAGAAAATTTAATTGGATGTTGAAACGTGGCTGAAACAACTCCTTTGTTTTGAAGAGTTGTGAGAAGATGATATGTTTCCGTTCGTGGAAGTTTTAATGCACGGCAAACCTCAGGTGCAGTCTTTGAGCCATACTTTCCTAAAAATATGTACACCTTACCTTGATTTGTAGTTAAACCAAATTTTGAGAATTGGTCCTGTAGTTGATCAATGGATTGCTTATGTTCATATGAACTTGAATCAGGATCGTTTTCAAATATGGTTGTTTGATTATTATCAGTCAATTTTTACTCCGAGGACAATCCAACATAATGGTTTGATTTAGAGAGATCAAGTCAACAAGCTTTGATCGTGATGATCGTATTATTGATCTACGATTAAAATATAAGTTAAATTTTATGCCTAAAATAACTGTTTTAGCCGTAGTTTTGCTCCTTTTTGTAACTTCTTCCATTATTCACACCCCACAGTTAAGATCGATTTGAAAGAAAATTTCTCTCGTTTTGAATCCGTTTTAATGAATGCTAACTCGTATGGGCCATTATGTTGCTCATAGCCTACGCCAGCTAATTCTTTTTTAATTCCAGATTTCATTAATTGCTCAAGACTATCTCTAGTATTTTTCAATCTCTCAGATTCAGTCTTCATCTCTTCTAATGATTTAAAATACAATTCAAGCTCCCCTCTGGTACCTATCCCATTATAAAGATGGAGTCCTTCATAATCTATCCAATTCTCAGATTGTCCTTTTTTGGATTTTTTCTTTTGATTTGTTGTTTTTTTATCTCTAGATTTTTTATTATCCCCTTTTTTATTGCCTTCTTTTTTATTGTCTCCTTTTTTATCTTTGGACTTTTCTGGATTTAGTTTATCTTTTAAATCTGATAATTCCTCTGCATTATTTTGTTCACCCTCTCTTATTTTATCTCCAATTAGTTTTGATTGCAATTCAATTTTATAGTCTAGATCCTTAATTCTTTCATCTAAAGATTCTTGTAACTCTTGAATTGAATTGAAGCGAGAAATTTTTTGATTCAAAGCTAAGAAGCCTCATTAATTTTTTGAGTTTCTCCTAGTGTCTGATTCCCCATATTTTGATCAAAATTATTTGTGGAATCTTGATTAACAGAATCATTTAGATGTTCTGATTTACTATCTGAATTTATTTTTTGAATCTTCTCTATTTTTTTAGTTACTGCCTTTAAGAAGGTAATATTTTTATTCTGTACAATTTTTTCATTTTTACATAATTCTATTATTGGCATGATTGAATTCTTTAGAATTTCTGCAATTTTTTTGGTCGAAAATTCATCTAATCTTTTTTGCTCGATTTTTCCATTGGCTTTTTTAATTACAATATCTAATGAAGGAGTTAGGGTAATTTTGGTATCTTCCTCTTCATTGAATACCTTTGAGGGTAGTTCCACTGAGAATCCCAAAAATTCTGTGATTATCTTCAAGGAATTATACAATTCATCAATTACATTTCCTTTTTCACTTTCTAACTCGTAAATTTGAACAGATTCATCCACTAACAAATCTGTGCTCTTTAGCACTTCATCAAATTCTTTGATTTCAGCCTCAATATCGGTCGCCATTACAATGAAAAGACCATATTTGATAATGAGTATGGATGTGTGTTATAATATTACAAACAACTAGGTGACCCTGACTACGCCTATCGAAGTTGTTTGTAAGAATATGTTTCCGGCAGAATCATATCCATCAAGGAACACAAACATCCGATATCTACCTTCAGGGATTAACTCACTGTTTACATTACCTGGCTGGGTTCTAGGTCTCTCAAATCCAAATGTAGCTGTTGTACCTTCCAAAATTGGGGGACTGTCTTGTTCTGGCGAGAGGGTTGAATTAGAAGCATTATCTATGAAAGCCGCATAAGGTGCACCTGTTACCTCATCTTCAAAAATCACACGACTCTGATATTTAATCCAGTTATCAGTAGGACCAGGATTAAAAATACTGATTGTACCTCGGTCTGAATTATCATAAGCACCATATCCTGGCAACCCTTTGTCCGGCATAGGTAATTGGAGGAAACTGTTTCCCAATCCCGAGACGACATTAGTATCATCAAGTACCATTTTCATATTCAGGTTTCCTGAATTTTTTGGCGCATATGTCATGTTAACCATTAATCGTTCTCCTAAATCGATGACTCTTTCTTCTGTAGTAATGGCTGTAAAATTATGCTGACCCCAAATATCACTAATTGGAGCAGCATATTCTCCAAAATCGCTAGAATAGGGTATTGGAAAATTAAAAGTTTGTGAAATTGTTTTATTCAAATTTCCAAGATCATTTCCAAATTCATCTACAATCTTTATTTCAAAATCTAAAAGATGACCGACCGCGCCATAATTTGTGTTAAATAAATCAGTTACTTCGTTTTCACCACTTTCATCTAAAGCATAATCATCCCAATGAATAATGTCATCTAACATTCCATTAAATCCGTCGGTTGCACTATCATCTTGCGCTCCAACATAGATATCTCCATTAAGAATAATACTGCCAGCACCGTTATTGGTGACTGTGTCCTTTAATCCCCCATCAACATACAGTTGACAGTCATTCTCACCAGGCATTATGCCTACAAAATGATGCCATGAATCATCCTTGTAATTTACTGTACTGATACAAGTGGCAACTTCTCCGGAAGAACCTGCATCTAATTCATATACAAAATAACCATTTGGATTTAAAAATATTTTAAGATAATCTCCTCCACTACTAGTCTCTGCAAAATATATTATCTGATCACTTGCTGGACCTGTGCTATATGCATAAAACCACCCCGATGTAGTAGAAGGACTAGTATCAAGATCATTATTGTCATTTATCAAAATTGATGCATATTGATTTCCTGAAAATTCATATGCACCTGCACCTTGATGGCCTACAGAATTCCATGTAGGTCTATTCAGGTTAGTGCCTAAAGTCATTACCGTGTTAGTGGTTGTATCCAATGGTGAATTAAGATTCTTTTCAAAATGATATGACATATTTTCACTATCAGATCCACTGTGCATCAAACTTTCTGGCATTGGACTACTAACATAACGTAGAACGGTATTCCAAGTACCATTAGCAATATTGACAGTTACATTCCCATCACTGTTGGTATAAAAAATCACACTTGTGGAGTTTAAGTCAATTACCTCCCCTAGATTATTTTCTGGCGCAGTAGACTGCATTTGTCGTTCGCCTAACGAATCAAAAATTTCTTTGTGAAAAAACAAAATATCATTAGGTGCTGAATCAGATGTCGAAAACTTACTTATCAAAGAACTTCCACTCTCTTCAGCAAATTGAATAATTAGAACCTCGACTTCTTTAGAAACAATATTTCCTGGGACTCCGTTGAGAATCTGTGCATCGAATTTTATTTTATCTCCATCATCTCCCGAAATTCTATACGACCATTCAAAAATAGCAGTTTCTCCTTTTTCCAATACGGCGTGTGGTTCAGGCATTGGACCTTCAAATTCTGCTACTGCTCCCAGAGAAGTCACGTTAAGAATTGGTTGAATATTAGTATAGATTGTGTTTTGGGTGGAATTATTAGTCACAGATAACAGAATTGTAGATTTAAAGTTGGTCGGAACAGCTTCTGGTAATGCAAATAATTGTAAATGAAGTGGTTCAGTAGATGCATTTACTGAAAATTCTTTTGTGGTTCCCCTATTTGTAACCAGTTTCATTTTGTAAGATTCAGTTTGTAATGCTGTAAAGGGTACGCCTTGAAGAATATCCTCTGCAGTACTACCAGTAGTTACTGTGCTGTTTAAATCAAATCGATAAACCTCGTCTACTCCAGTTACATTTTCCACCCATAATCTGGTAAAAGATACAGGAATGTCGCCAGAATTATGAATATCTAAATTAATTTTGTTGTTTTCTATTGTTAATTTTGATATGTCAAAAGATTCCTTTTTTCTGTTTTCTCTTTCTTGATCAGCTGCAAAAACATTTTGTGAAAAGCTTTCAAACAAATTCATACTATATGTTAGATAACTAGCAGCTGTGATAATTACAATTAGGAAAAATACTCCCCCGACAACAGTAGTTAGAGCTCTTCTTTGTTTCATGGCCCCATGACATAAGTCTGATAGAGAGAACCTTTTTCTGTAATGATTGAAACTTGTATGGGTTCAGTAGTTGTCCAATTATATTTGATAACTTTAGAGAAGTAGTTCCCCTGAACAATTCCACCATCATCAATTAGCAAATCAGTTCTATCAATTGAATTATCTAATGTAATTTTTGTTACACTTAACCCGTTATTTCCCACATTACTCACCGTCAAATTAATAAATTTATTTGGAATGTCTGTTTTGTTTCCAAACCAAACATGTTCAATCACTAAAAATTCATTTAGCTTGTTCACCCCCTCTGTATAAACGGTATTAAGTTCATCTTGTTCAGTTGCAAATATGCTGTTTGACCACGCAGTTAACATGCTACCCATAATTGCTACTGCAGAAAGTAAAATTCCAGTTGACACTACAGTAGCTAACGCTCTTCGTTTGGTGTGCTTAGCCATATAAAAAAAACAAAAAATTCAATATTATCCATCGAGGTGTATTTTCAAAAACTTACATTGCACAAAACAAGCCATTTAATTATGCCCAGAACAGGTTTTGCCACAAGCAGGGCATGAATTATTATCAATCTCCTCCTTAAACAGACCTATTTGATTTGAGAGCCCAAATGCAAACATGGTATATGTCCATAGGAACAAAATCTCTGCCAGGTGGCCAGGATAGTAGATATTTTGAAGAGACAAAAAGAGAATACTGTTATCCCCTATTATCTGGGTAATTATTCCTAAACATAGTAGAGATATCATGAAATTTACCCCACCTTTAAAAAATAAAATAACTCCAATTAAGGCTGGAATCAAAATAATTGAATCCAAAACAGGGTAGGCTAACAGTACTAGAAAATTACCATTCGTTAAACTAGATTCAGAATCAATAATCATCATTAAAGAGGGGATTAAAAGAGAAATTGAAATTGCAGATATTCCAATCACCATTTTTTTTGAAATTTGTTTTACAAATGGTTTTAAATAAAAAACAAGAGATGCAAAAAATAATTGGTATCCTGTAATATAGAAAAAGTCATCCGCATATTCCCAGGCATCAACACCCAATACAACACCATATAATACATCTACAGTTTCTGCACAAAACCAATATGCTGAAAATAACATAAACAAAATCCATGCTTTGCCATGATTACCTTTTATTCCATATTTTGAAACCATAAAAAATGATAAAAACATCACAGTGATGGAAAGAAGGATTGAAATCCAATTTGTGACATTCTCAGCTGTGTCTTGACCTACAAAATTTGCTACCAACACCAAAGCGGTTATGCCTAACAAAGTAAAAAGAAGGTACTCTTGTACATTGAATCTCTGATAGAATAACTGCAAGCATTTACCTCGCAATCTGTTCAAGGAATTCTTGTACAGGCTTTGATGCAGACATACTCTTGAGATTTTTCTTAATGGAATCTACGATAGTGACATGTGCTTTTCCATAGATGTCTTTTAGAATTCTATTTAGGAATTCGGGTTCATCATAACAATCTGCAAGAGTTCGATTATAATCCTCCATCAATTTTTGTTTTACTTTATTCAAATCAGGTTTTCCAATTTCCAATAATGATTTTTCAATTGCTGTGATTATCAAGACCTTTGGATCATCACTTGTCTGAATCACACCCCAATCAACTGATTTTATGATTTTTCGTACTTCCTCTTGAATTTCAAAATCATCACTTGTCATTGCAACTAGCGTCTCATTTCCAGCATCTATGGGTGATGCACCATCTGCAATTATTCGTGCCCAATTAGCCAAATCTCCAACAGAAGGCCCATAAGGCAAATCGCCATTTTTGTATTCTTGACGTAATTTAGCTGCTACATGTACAATACTGCTTGCAGTATCTCTTGGAATGGCAGTTCGTTCTAAAAGTAAATTAATTTCTTTCTCATCAATATGATTATCCACACTCATGTAATCAAAATTTAACCATACACTCATTCTTCGTCTAAATGCGGCGTTTAGTGGTTTAGTACCTGTAAATTCAGATGAAAAAGGGTTCATACTAATAATCATATATGCATCTTTGTGTCTATTGATAAGCTCATTGTCTTTTTCATTTAGTACCATGTGACCCCTTGCATCCAAAATAGGATTTAGCTTTGTTGCAACATCTTGCTTCATCATGTTTGCCTCATCAAGATAGAGTATGCCCCCATATCTACACCAAGAAGTTATAATCCCATCAATCCAGTTTTCTTTTCCTAATCCTATGTATCGTCCGAATAAATCATATGCTGATGTTTGTAAACCACAGTTAATTTCCCATAATGGAAGTTGGGTTAGTTCTGCCACCAGATAAACAATATGTGTTTTACCAGTACCACTAGGTCCAATACATGCACATTGTTTGAAATAACCTAGTGCCCTAACAATTCGTTCAACATAATTTTCACCCTTGTCATAATAAGGAGGGGTGTCAGTAGGTATCAATTCCTGCATATCTGGAGGGAAATTAAAATTATCTGGGTTTACATATTTTTTAATATTGTAATTGTGTAATTTGGTAGAATCTACTTTTTTATTTTTTGAAAAATTAATCTTTAGGCTATACTCATCATTATCAATTCTAGATGTTTGAAGATTCTTAACATTACTCTCAGACGGGCCTGAAATCATGAAGATTAGTTATTCTAAATGGGTTAAACCAAAGAGATGTATTGTTATGCTACAGACAGGCTGTTAATTACCAATAATTTAGATATTAGTCATGATTCATGAGATTGAAGTATCCAATTTAATGTTCAATAAGACATCTGAAGAACAAATCAATTTTAAAAAATATGACATTAATGTTGATCTTGTTGAAGAATCAAGTGATGATCAGAAAACAGTTCTAAAATATTCCATCGATTTAACATCTAATCCTAAAAATTCAGTCATCAACATTAGTGGAAATACCATACTAACTGGAGAGCAGTCAGAAATCGAAGAGTATCTAAAACAAGAAAATGAAAAAACTCCAGAGGTTGTATCTTTAATTTATCAGGAATTATTTCCTTTAATGTATATAATTTCAAAAAATATGAAAATTCCTTCACCATCTCATACGATATCTCAAAACAATGTCAGAGACCCGGAAGAACTACCTGAAAAATCAGATACTGTTAATGAAAAACAAGTAGAGGTTCAACCAAAGGAGAAAAATGAGGAAGCAAATGAGATCACCCAATCAATAGATGAATCTCAAGAAAATGAAATTAAAAATGATGCCCCATCAGATGTAAAAGAGGAACAAAGTAATGCAGATGAAACTTGATGATGAAAATTGCAACAGACATTTCTTGACATAATTTATAAAATTTTTTACGATACTGCACAAAGAGATTTCAAAGACGTCCGATTACTATTATCTGATAAATTTTCTTTTCCTTCGATTGAATTTGAACCCGCAGTGAAAGTAAAAATCCCAATTCCAAAAAAAACTGAATATGGGATAATATATTCAGGTTATTTATTCAAAAACACGCCAGAGGGACTAATTACTGCATGGAGTTTTTTTTTAGCAACAGTTTACCATTTAGCCGCCCATGTTGCAGTTTCCAATTATTCTTTGTATAATAATTGGATTAAAAATAAAACTCCGCGAATATTTTGGAAAGTGATTGATTTTATCGAAGATAATGCCGTTGAACGATACCTTTTATCTACTAATCCGGATGTTTGGGATAACCTTTCTAGAATTAAAAACGACTATGAACAGCACAACAAATTTGATAAAATGAAATCAGAGTATTCCCTCAAAGTAGGCGCTAAAACAATTATTTCAATCAAGCAAGAAATGAATGAGGGAACCCTTCAGTGTTTCGATGAAGAACATAAGGCGAACATTACCAACTTGGCCTCCAAATTATACCAAAATAGACTTTTGTTTCATGAAAACACCCCGCTTTACCATGAGCAACGTAATCTTAGCCCATTATTTGCTCTGAAAAAAAATAAAATAGAATTTATCCCTTCCGGAAAATTTGAGAATACAATTAAAAAATTAAATTTTCTATATCTTGAAGAAAAAGATAGGATTGAAAATATTTTACATAAAATTCGTAAAGATGTATTTGGATTAAATTTTGATGACATAATTCTTCCAAACGAAGACATTTATGAATATTTTAAACTGAAAGAAAAAAATAAAAAAATTCTAAAAAAGATCAGAGAACAAATT
>JAQBBT010000079.1:0-3844 GCA_032125915.1 Nitrososphaerota archaeon | reverse complement strand
CAAAGAGAAATCAACTGATTCTGAAAATAGGGCATCTGAGCAAGAAGAGATGAAAGAAGAACAACATGAGCTTGATCTTAAAGAAAACTATGAAGCAGATGAAAAGTATGATGAATCTAAAGATTAGATTCTAAACTCTTTTTCATTAAATTACCCTCAAAAACGACTCAAGACTACGTATCTGTGCTGACTCGGATCAAAGTCAAACAGTAAACCTTGATTCACTTACTCGAAATGTTTGACTATGGCAGTAGCTCGAACACAAAGACATTATTGTAACAAGTGTCATCTAAAACGCCCTAAATGTAGCTGTAAAAAACAGTAAACGAGATTAATAATTCTTAGATTCTAAACTCTTTTTGTTTTCCTGTGCAAAACTCTGCTAGATTCTGAACCATGATCTTTGCAATAGTAATTTCTTGAACTGACTTTAATCCGTCTTTTGTCTTTGCCCCATGTCTAAAGGAATAACGCCTTTCTTGAACGAAATTACGTTCTAGTAATTCTAAGAATCGCCTAATCAAATCATATTCCATTCTGATAGTTCCTTTCCTATCATTGGCTAATTCTTTGAGTTTGATTCTATTTCTCTTTTCTTTTTGTTTTTCAACAAATCATACCTTCGTTCTACGTTAGTCAATCTGGAAAATTTAGGAATAAAAGGGAGGGATTGCCTTTTTACTTTTTGTCGATAAACTCGTCTACACCTGATAGTTTTTACAACAAATTAGTTTATTTTAAACCCGAAAATCAATCATGAGAATTCGTGTATTGATTATATTTGAGGTTGTGAAATTAATTTTGAGATAATTTTGAATGCAAAAAAATTCTTGTTTGTACCTATGTTTTTCCTTATGTTGATTCCAATCTCAAATGCCTATGCAGAGCATATTTTTGACATGGAGTCATTTGCTCAGTATCTTGATATTGTACAACTAGTATCTGAAAAATTCATTCTTGAAGTTGATGGAAATTCATATGATATCTATTACGGATATCATGGAAGTATGGATTCTATGGCATTATCTGATGAGCCACAACCCAAACTTTCTTCCATGTCAATTAATCAAGAAAGAATATCATTAGAGATTACATTTGACGAAGTTCCGTTAAACAACGTGTTTTGGGTAAGAATACCTTTTAATGTAATTTCAGCAGAAAGAGAGCAATTTCAGTTATTCATAGATGGCGTAGAGACACAATTAGACTTGACTAAGTTTCCAAATGACTATGCATTGGGAATGATTATTCCTAAAGGTGGACAACACATAGAGATTGTTGGAACTAAAGTAATCCCTGAGTTTGGAGCACTTTCAATTTTGGTTTTAGGTGTGGCCGTGTTTGGTATTGTCTACCTAGTAAGAAAATCACCTTTTGCCACTAATTGGAATAGATTAAATTAACAATGAATAATTTATTAAAAAATCTAAAGCAGTTCTTGAAATTATTTTTTGGGAAGGATAAGAAAAAACTCATTTATTTAAATTCTGAAGATCTTTATTACGATTTAATCTAAACCTACCTGATGCTGTTTTTTCATTTTGATAAAACTCTAAATTTACAACCGTAACTCTAAATTTCAAGAATGAATATAAAATTAAAACTAATACTGGGATTTGTAGTAATTTCCACAGTTGTGATATTTTGGGGTGTGGTAATAATTCCTCCGTTGAGTCATTCTTTAGACAATTTTAATGTTATTTTAGCACAAAGAGGTTTAGATCAAATTGTGCCGTCTTATGGGGGAGATCTTTCTGAGCCTTTTCTGATAGAAGAAACCACAAGACAAAATGTGGTGAATGAAGAAGGCGATATTTTAGATATTGATGTCCATGTTACTGGGATAAATATTGCTACATCTGAAGTAGTTTTTGTTTACTCTGAGGTATTTTCTGTTAATAGATTCACATCTTTCTATGAAGACGAGGCCAAGGGGCAATACAAGTTCCCAGAGCATGTTGAACAGCGCGAATATTTAATTACACTGCCATACAATACCGTTCCTTCAAAATTTGTTTTTCAACAAAATGAAAATATTTTGGGTTTAGATACTTATCAGTTTTCATGTGAAAGTAACCATAATGATGTAACAAATTCATTTCCTCAATTTTCTCCACATACTGTTTTCATAGATCACATATGCAAGGCATGGGTTGAACCAAAAACAGGGAATATTGTTGATTTTGAGATGGAATGGGATGCTTATTTTGTTGAAAATGGTACTCGAATATTACAAGCTGAAATAGGTGGAAAAAGAAATATAGACTCTTCTGTTGATGTTTTAGTTTCAAACACAAAAAAACATCTAGAATTATTATTTATCTATGAAATTCTAATTCCAATAGTTTTAATTTTTGTTGGAATTACCTTATTAACAACAATTATTCTATTCCAGAGAATTAAGATACAGAAAAAAATGATTTTAAATGCAAGAGAGGAGTTGGTTAAAAAAGAAAAACTGTCATCAATAGGGGAAATATCTGCTAGGATTGCACATGACATACGCAATCCCATCAGTGTTATTAACATGGCAATCACGATACTTGATTCAAAAGATAAAGCGAGTCTAAACCCAAAAACTGTAGAGTTTTTACCAATCATGAAAAGGCAGATACACAGAATCACTCACCAATTAGATGAAGTTTTAGGATTTGTAGGAACACGTCAATTACACCTAAAAAATACCAATATTATAAAATTATTTAAAACAGTTATGAGCACCCAAACAATTCCTGAAAATATTGAGATTGATTTACCAAAAAATGACGTCAGTATATCCTGTGATTCCAAACAAATGAACACTGTCTTTGCAAATATCTTATTAAATGCAATTCAGTCAATAGGGAAAAAACAAGGAAAAATAACTATTAGTTTATCAGAAAGCCAAAATGAAGTCACTTTAACTTTTGAAGATACTGGTGTTGGTATTCCTCAAAAAGACATTTCAAGAATATTTGAGCCTCTTTTCACCACAAAACAAAACGGTACTGGATTAGGGCTAGTAAGCTGTAAGACCATAATTGAGCAACACGGTGGAAAAATAATCGCTCAAAACCGTAAAGAGGGAGGAGCAATATTTACCATCATTTTACCAAAATCAAAGTAAATCAAACATCAGGAGTTAATTATGTCATATTTGAAAACTTTCCAGCAAATTCTATTTGCATTATACCTTAAGTTATGGCGCAAAAGTTAGGCACGAGAAGGGGGGATTCTATTTTTACTCTTTGTCGATAAACTCGTTAACACCTCTTTAGGAACAAAATCGAATTCTAAATGGTAAACTTTGGTCAAGATACATTCCTTAGCTGGCTGAGAGTTAAGAAATAAGTATGCTTGAGTGAAACATGCTGTATGGTATTACCGCTAGTAGATGAGGATAAACCAAAGTGTTACTTGTGCCATGATGGTTTTGAGAATATTGAGCAGTTAAGAGAGCATCAAAACTCTATTCATAAAGACTTTTTTGAATCACATGAAAAGGAAACGAAAAGAGAACCAGCTCCTGGCGATGTCACAGTGTTTTAGATTTTTTTCTGGAATCCTTTAATAAATCCTGAGCAAGTCTTTTACTTGTATTTGCAAGGTCATAGTACTGATCAATAGCCAATGCTTTTTTGAAGTGTTTTATTGCTTCTCGAAGATCACCTAGTTCCCCTAAGGAGAGACCTTTGTAAGCTAGAGCCATAGCACATTTTTTGTCAACTTTGATGACCAAGTCATAACAAATGATTGCCTCAGAGTATTTTTCTAAAGTATGTAATGCCGAACCCTTGTTGAGCAGAGCATCCAAATTATTTGAATCAATTTTTAGAGCTTTATCGTAAAGTCTAATAGATTGATT
>JAQBBT010000078.1:0-6144 GCA_032125915.1 Nitrososphaerota archaeon | reverse complement strand
ACAATATATCAAACATGTCATTGATTCTAAACACAAATTTGTATAAAAATCTCGGGTTAGAACCTATGGAGAAGACAGTCCCTCTAGACCCGTTTTTTCAAAATTAAATTTCCGAAAAAATATTTTATTTAATATATCTTGTGTCTGACAAACTTTCTAAATCAATTTCAATTTCTTTTGGAAGCCCTTTCCACCAAGAATTATTTGTCATACTCAAATTAGATTCCATTTTTGCCTTATAGATCTTTCTAAACCCAATTCATTTGATAAAATTCAAAAATCCACTCTACATATTATCTAGTTTTTTCACTAAGGTAAATCTGATCTTTTCAGGTTCAATATCTTCATGCATGTCCACATCACTGATAATTTTGACTTTATAATCACTCCATCTTTTGAGCATGTTTCTACCTCTGAAAATATCCTCAGTTTTTGATTCAGATTTATCATATGTTTCACAATTCACAATATACTTTTGAGCAACACGATACATTTCAGATACTCCTTTATTCAAATCTTCATCATTAAGACAATTTAAAAATTTATGAGTAAAAATAAAATCAATAGAAGAATCATCAAAGGGCAATTTTGTGATAGAGTTCTTTTTAAAATGATATGTGGGGTTTTTCTTTTTTGCCATGTCTATTGCCAAGTCATTTAAATCAACACCATGAACATCAAGTGTATCAGGAAATAATCTCAAATCAACACCAGTACCACATCCAATCTCTAAGATACTTTTACACCGTAAGGAAACTGCCAAGTCTCGAATGAATTTTGCAAACTCTTCATTGTACCTAGATTCATTTTCTTTGGCATAATTATCCCAAAACTCTTCATCATAACTCATGTGGTATTTTCTAAACTCCTGTATTTGTTAATTGGTCTAATGCTGACACTTGCAAGAAATCATTTTTGTATCAAATGTACAATCATGAGGTCCGTCTGATTTTCCATCCACCGGAATCTCTTTCATACAATCTTCATGTCTTCCTTTCCTACAAAACCAACAAACTTCCTCCGTATTTCCTGTCGCACAAGATTCCACGTTTATTATTGTAAAATTCTCTGTAAAAAACTTCACGATTAGATAAAGGTCAACCATGGAAGAAATCTTTCATCTTTACCCATCACTACATCTGTAAATGATTTTTGTAACGCTTTTGTAATTTTACCCATTTTTGCATTTCCTATCTTTACTTTATCAATTTGAGTTACTGATTTTACTTCTGCAGCAGTTCCAGTCATAAAGATCTCATCGGCACTATACAGATCATCTCTATCAAGGTCTCTCTCAATCACAAATCCTCCATTTTCATCAATAATTTGTATCACGCTATCCCTTGTAATTCCCTCTAAACCTCCAGCTGACAAGGGTGGAGTTTGAATTACATCATCTTTAACAACAAAGATATTCTCTGCGCTTCCTTCTGCAACCTTTCCATGTAAATTTAACATAACTGCTTCATCGTATCCATTATCAAGAGCTTCTACTCTTGCAAGAGCTGCATTTGAATAATTTGCTGCAGCTTTTGCTTGCATTGGCTGAGAGCGTGAATCAATCTTAATCCAACTTGAAACTTTACATTTGGCGCCAGAGAACTTTCCTGCTTTGGATTCCCCCATAGCCCATTCCCAACAGGCAATTGACACATCTACTTTATTTTCAGTAGGAGTTAATCCCATTGTTCCATATCCATAGTATGCAAGTGGTCTGATGTAACAATCCTTTAATCCACTAGTCTTTACTGTTTTCAAAATTGCATCTGATATCACTTGTTTTGAAAACTGCATCTTCATAGAATACAATTTAGCAGATTTGAAGAATCTGTCCACATGTTCTGGAAGACGAAAAACTGCCGATCCGTTTGGAGTATTATAGCATCTGATTCCTTCAAAAATTGAAGTTGAGTAATGTAAAGCATGAGTTAACACATGAACTTTGGCATCTTTGAATGGTACTAGTTGTCCATTCATCCAAATTTTACCCGTCTCCTTCATAGGAGAGGGAAAATAATATGCTAATTTAAAGAATTATCTTTTGTGTAACGATCTCTTGCATTGGAAACTAAATATTGAGTAAAAAGAGAATTTTTGTATGAATTGGATACTTGGTTTTTTAGGAATTGCATTACTTGTAATAGGTTTGATTGGACAGGCCTTTGAGATGAGAAAAATTAGGCTTACTACTTATCCTGATGGTGAACTAGCATCGCCTAATATTTTTGTAAACAAAAAAAATTTCAAATGGTATGCAATAATTGGTGCAGGAATCATTTTTTGGTATATTGCTGAGCGTACGTAAATAGATACTATATAGATCAGCTCTAAATACTAGTAATTTGTACTATAATTATCGCGTGTTGTAGGTAACGCCGGACTAAGTCTAGATAACGGTCCAAGAACAAACCTATGATGGCGCTACAGGTGAAAACCCGTAGGGCCACATTTACTTAATTATACAAAATTAATCTTTGATGTTTCAGTGTGAATTGCACTAATCGCTTTTCTAATATTATCTTCAGCATCTTCAACTACAATAATTATTCGTGAAGTTTCTTCTTGAGCATCCATATTCAAAATGTTTAATCCGGCTTCTCCAATCTTTGCACTAGTTCTTGATGCAACTTGTTGAACTCTCCACATTTCATCTCCAATTAATGTAATAACTCCTCTATTGTAGGTGATTTTAGCTAGCGAATCAAACGCTAAAAAATATTTTTCATTTCGTTTTACATAATCTGCATCTAAAAACAACATTCGTGAAAATTCAGTTCCATCTTTTGTAAATGGTGATAAAATAATAAATTCACTATATCGTTTATCTTTCTCAAGAGATGTTAGCAACTTTTGGATAGAACTTGTTTCAATTCGAAATATCGCACAATTTTTCTTTCCGGTAACAATTTTGATCGGATGACCATTTTTTTTATCTAGAATTCGTTTTATGGTGGTTACTTTTGTTGGATCCTTCATGTTAGTAATAATTATGGGAATATCAACTCCGTTTTCTAGAATTTCTTTTATTGCAATTGGATCTAAAATTTTCATTCCAAACATCCCAGCTAACCTCGCTTCATTATATGATAATTGATCGACTTCACTTAACCCAGTTTCAACAATTTTGGGATCAGCAGATACTACGGCACTATCTTTTTCAAAATCAACTATAGTATCATATTTTTTGTGAAATAGTATCCCAAGATCTGCTGCTGTCCTATCAGAGCCTCCTCTCTCATATGTGGTAGTGATACCATCTAGTGTTTTTCCAATAAATCCCCCAATAGTAACAACATCATTATCCTCAACCAGTTTCTCAATATGGGCCAATCTAGTTCTTGATTCTGATGCAAGAAAATTAGTAGATTCTATGTTGTTATCAGTAATTATTGGCCAATTCTCATAGTTCACTGTATCCGAAGTAATTCCATTGCTTTTTAGAATGAAATTCATTACATGTGACATTAGAATTTCTCCTGAAAAAGCCAGCGCTTTTGAGCGAATCTCATCTACAAATTCTCTTTTCTCCAAGGCCTCATCTAGTGCTTTTTGAGATTTTTCTAAGCATGAATTGATTATTTGATTACACTTTTCTTTATTTTCAGCACTTACCAGTTCCAGAATTTTTTGGTAGGTAGATTTGACAACCTCTAATGAAACACCGGTTCCATCTTCAGCATTCCTACCTTGTTCCAAAACAACATCTGTCAAAGATCGTTTTTGACCATCAAAAATTGTAAGAGGAGCTGAAAATACGGCGATAACTTTGGAATCTTTTTTTAAATTGTTAACTCTCTCAACTATTACAGGAATTGATACCCCATCAGGACCAATTGCACTACCACCAAACTTTGCAACAACTAATTTTGTCATGGTACAGTATCAAATCAAAATGGTCATCTATTAATGGTTTGATTGAATTCGACTAATTTAACAAATCTCTGATAATATTAGCTGCCTTTTGAGCACCATTACTTTTCAGGGGATTTCTTTTTTCTTCGAGTTTTTCTAAAATCAGTTCCTCTAATCGATTTATATCTTCAAAAACAAATCCTTCACCTTTGGCATTATCTTCCTGCTCAAAATGTCCCTTTATGGGAATAAAAATTGCAGGTGTTCCATACTCTTTTGTCTCATCTATGGTAGATTTTCCTGCCAATGAGACTAGCACATCTGCTGCATAAATTACCTCGTGAAGATTATTTACAAATCCTAAATTTCTTATTTTTTCAAATTTTTTATTCATAGATGGACCTGCTACTAAAACAATTTCATATCCATTTATCTTTGGGAAAATCTCCAAAACCTTTTCAATCAAAAACATTCCTGCATTTGTTCCACCAATTGTAACCACAACGGTTTTTTTATTAAAAGAAAATTTTTCTCGAAGTTCCTCTCTTGAATACATCGTTTGTCTTACTATCGGACCTACTCTTCTGATGTTGCCTTTATCAGAACCATCTTCTGGGAGAATCACTACATCACAATTTTTCATTATTCCATGCATTGATTTGTTCATCTTTTTTTCAATAAATGATGCAAATCCTTTTGTAAATTTAGTTTCTAAAATATCTGTAATTAACACTGTTGGAATTTTTTTATCTTGAGCCACGGCAAGTGAGGCAAAATCCTCATCACTTACAACTAGATTTGGATTATCCCTTTCAATAATTTTATTAGAAATTTTTTTGCAATCTTTATAATATTGGTAATATTTCCAAAGCCATCTTGCAGGATTTTTTAGAGAACCACCTTCCACAATAAATTGTGGTGGTTTGTAAAGGTCTTCAACTTTAAAATCTAAATTTTTTAAAATTTTAGCTGCAGCACCTCCTGTTACAAAATTAATAGAAATGCCCTCAAAACAATCAACCATTGCAATATCTCTGGTTACATGACCTAGACCTATGGGACTAGAAAAAAATTCCACATCAATCATAATCCTGTTAAATTTTAATTGGATTTTTAGATTTCCAATTGTCTCAAAGTTTAAATGGATTTTAACAAGGTAAGTTTCTGGGCTCATAGTCCAGGTCGGTTATGACGTCGCCCTTACACGGCGAAGATCCGGGGTTCAAATCCCCGTGGGCCCATCTACCATCATGGCCCGTGGATTCTAAATTGAATCTTTTTCTATATCCATTAAAGGTTCAAGCCTCTAAAGTTCTGGTTCAAAATCAAGATCATTCTTAATTCTTAGTTGGTTTTGAATGTATTATGGCTTTTACTAGGTGTGTCAAATGTGGAGAACTTAGATTTGATAATAAAAGTAATCTTTGTGCAAATTGTGGCCATCGAATTACAAATATTGCTAAGTCATTTGAGTGAAATTAGAAAAGTCATGGATTCTAAATTGAATTTTTTTCTTTTCCCAAAAATGGTTCAAGTCCAGCAGAATTCACAACTTTTGAAATTATTTTTTAGAAAGATAACGGTTGAAATTCTAATTTCTATGATTTGTTAATTTCCTCAAAGTGATAGTCACCCACATAGATTTTTTCCCCTAAAATTCACTTTGTCTTGTACCTTTTTTACCACATTCCATAAAAAAATGACAAAAATTAATTTTATACGATATTAGAATAGCTTCAGTCAAAAGATCCGTGGATTTTTTTGGTTCGTCTGGATCATAGTTCCATTATAATTAATGATACCTAACACTAAGTATTGTATTTTGGTTTTTAGGATATGCTATTACGATCAATGTTCCAAAAACTTTTAAAAATACTTGTATAAATTATATTTTAAAACTTTAACAACTAGAAGACAACTTTACCTCTCAATGGATTATCAAAGTCTTCAAGAAAAAGCTATGAAAATTAGCCCCGCAGTTCGTTATGCAACAATCACAGACTCGAATGGAAGAATAAAATCTAGTGGCCATAAAAAAGGTGTAAAAAACCTGTTAACAGCCCAAGAGAGTCTCAAATCACTCAAAACATCTGCAAATATTTGGAAAGAACGAAAATCGACTCTCAAGAAAGATTGGAAAAGGAAAGTATGCCCTTGCTGAATATGGTAAAATCAAACGTATAGTGATACCACTTGAAAAGGGACATCTACTCTATCTGACTACAAGTGCAAGAGCCGATCATTCCAAAATTCTCCGTAAAGCTACTAGATTGAAGCTAAAATAACTTCAAA
>JAQBBT010000077.1:0-4097 GCA_032125915.1 Nitrososphaerota archaeon | reverse complement strand
TGCAAGTGTTAGCACTCCTCAAGGAACATCTGTTCCAGGATGTGAGACAACAAACGAATGTTTCATGCCTTATGAGGTAAAAGTCGGTGTTGGTGATGAGGTAACATGGTCAAATGATGACTCTGCAGCTCACACCGTTACTGCTGGAAGTGCAGCAGATGGACCATCTGGTATCTTTGATAGCAGCTTGTTTATGGCAGGAACAACTTTCTCGCACACGTTTGAAGCAGAAGGTGAATTTCCATACTTTTGCATGGTTCATCCATGGATGTCGGGAATTGTAACTGTTCAAGCAGCAGGCGCAGAACCAATGCTTGCAGCTACAATGGAATTAGATCAAATCATGGCTGAATTTCAGACAAGTGATGGTGTAGCAAACAATGCCATGACAATTGATCTTACCCTTACGGATCTGGATGGAAACGGCATAGAGCACATCACCTACAGCATTAAAGCAACACAAGGATCAGATGTGCTGCTAGATGAAGAAGGTCATATGCACAAGGGAATCTTGAGTAATAGTCATACCACGGATGCCTTGTCTGTTGATGCATCAGAATCAATGCCAGTTGTAATAGCAATCGAGTCAGTAGGATTTGGTCATGATGAGCAATACGTAGCCGTTACAGGAGAAATTGCTACAAAACAAGTAGTGCCAGAATTTGGAACAATTGCTGCAATGATACTCGCAGTTGCAATCATATCCATAATTGCAATATCTGCAAAATCAAAACTCAGTATTATGCCAAGACTTTAGGCAAATCATTTCTTTTTCTTTTTTTCATAATCCTACTATAGATTATGAAAATAATAAAAATTAAAACATGAAAATAATTAGTTGTCAGAAATTCATGTTACAGGCTTAGTGGTAAATACTATTATTTCTCAATCAAGATAAGCTATGAATGTTAAATTTATTTTCATGTCCCTAATTGTTTTAGGATTAATTTTCAACATTACATCGTTTTCAGACTTGGCTTTTGCTGACAAACCTGACAAAGAGGAAGCCAAAGCAGAGAGAAAAGAAGTCAAGGTGCAAAGAGAAGAAGTCAAGGTGCAAAGAGAAGAAATTAAAGAATTTGTAGATAGTACAATAATTACCACATCAAGTACAACAACAATATGTCATATTCCACCAGGAAATCCAGGAAATAACCACACAATTACAATTGGAAACTCGGCAGTTAGTGCACACATTGGTCATGGAGATAAACCCACATCATGTGAATTGGCAAATTGGGAAGAAGATGGATCTAATGCAAATGAACAAGAATTAAAGAACACAGAGATGGATGAAAATCTCGTCGATGAGATCACAAAACAAATAGCTAATTTACAACAAAGATTACAAAAATTACTTGGAATATAATCGGAGAATTATCCCATTAATCCTAATGTGAGATGAAAACAATTATTATTTTTTTAAGACTGGCAAAATATCCTTCTCTTGCTTTTCGTAATCCTACTATGGATTATGAAAAAGCATATTCATTTTGGATATTATGACCTAATCAAGATGAATGATTTTTTGAAAAATAATTAAAGTAAAATCAGAAACTGAAATGTTCACAAATTAATTACACTACAGAATCTCTTTTAAAATGATGATACCCAAAGTCT
This sequence comes from Nitrososphaerota archaeon, assembly GCA_032125915.1. Lineage (GTDB taxonomy): Archaea > Thermoproteota > Nitrososphaeria > Nitrososphaerales > Nitrosopumilaceae > Nitrosomaritimum. Next base: position 2,477 of record JAQBBT010000077.1, on the reverse strand, counting down.
TTCAGCTTTACTAATTTTTGATTTTTTTCAATAAATACACCTTTTCCTTTTTCTACATAACCGACCTCAATAATTGGAGTTTTGGAAAGTACGACATTTTTAATTAGTTTGGATTTGTCTTTTTTTGATACAGTAAATACAATTTCATATTCCTCTCCTCCATGAAAAACTAGGCTTTCAAAATTTTTCTTGTGCATTATTGAGAAATTTTCAATGTCATTTTTGTAGGGAATGTTGTTTATGACAAATTTACACTTGCTTTGTTTTGCCATTTCATTTAGTGTAGTTGAAAGACCATCACTTGAATCCATTGATGATGAAAAATAATTTTTATTTTTTACGCCAAAATCTAATCTTGGCTTTGGACTCATCACTGATTTTATTGCCTTTGTAGAAAAAGTATTATTAATTTTCATATTTTCAAGCAGTATTTCCAAACCTGCAGCCGTATACCCAAACGGACCTGTTACAAAAATTAAATCTCCTGCCTTTGCACCTTTCCTGTGTATAATTTTCTCTGCAATTCCAAAAACACAGACATTAAACACTATTTCTCGGCCTTGGTTTGTATCCCCACCCAAAATATGAACATCAAATTCCTTTGATGCCTTTTTGAATCCCTTTGCAATCTCATCAATTTCCTTATTTGAGATTACACCAGGCAGATTTATTGAAATAATCGCAAATTTTGGCTTTACACCTTTTGCGGCAAAATCACTAACACAGGCAACAACGCTTTTTCTTGCAGCATCCTTTAGACTCATTTGGGGTGGAATATCTGTACTTTGAACAAGTGTATCGACTTTGACTATGATTTTCTTTTTTCCTATACTGAAAAACTCTACATCCTCTGAGGGAAAGTTTGAGTTTCCAAATATTTTTTGAAATTTATTAATTATTTCAGATTCATCTAATTTCTTCATAACATTGATTCACTAGTTCTGTTGATTCTTTAACAATTATCCTACATTTATCCAAGTTATTTGACTCTGCTGAAATTCTAATTATATCCTCAGTGTTTGATTTTCTAATCAAAACCCAGCTATCCTCATCAATTATTCCTTTAATGCCATCCAAAGTAATTACCTCCGAATACTTTGTATCTAATTTACTTGCAACTCTCTTAATGACTTTATCATGATAAGATGAATCAACGTTTGTTTTCTCTCTTATCTGCACATAATTTTCCATGAAATTTAACACATCATCCAATCTGGAGCTTCCAAGCATAGATGCTATTAGGCCACTTGTAAGAATTCCCTCTCTGCAGAAATTAAATTCAGGTAAAATAAAACCTGCACTACTTCCCTCACCTCCAGCTTGGGCTTTATTTTTTATCATCAAATCTATGACATTTGCCTCACCTACTTTTGAGCGTTGAGTGGTTCCTCCATTTTCTAAAATGAATTTCTCAATTGAAACGCTAGTGTCTATACTTAGAACAAAATTTTTGTAACCCAAGTCTAATGCTTTTGCAACTCCTAAGCCTAATGTAACGTCTGGAGATTGTTTTTTTCCATTTTTTACAACAACTAGTCTATCTCCATCTAAATCAAAAGCAAATCCAATATCTTTTGTTGAAGATGCCAAAACAAGATCAGTTAAATTATCTGTCGTTGGATCTGGTCCTCTACTACAACCATTTAGATCTGGATTGATCACCTGTACACTGCAACCTAATTCTTGTAGTAATTTAGGGGCAAACTCTTTTGCAGCTCCGCCACCAATATCAATAACGATTTTAGGTGTGTTTTCTATATTTCCTATTATCTTTTTTGCATCTTCTAGGTATGATGATTCAATCATCTCTTCAGATCCAAATGATGATGCATGGTTTTGGTAGGTTTCTAAAATCTGAGGTAGTTCTTTTTCATTAATTCCTCGTCCTTCAATGATGAATTTCAATCCGTTCCATTCGATGGGATTGTGCGAGGAAGTAACAACAATTCCTGAACCAAATTTTCTGGACTCATGAAATACAACTGGGGTTGGGGCGGTTCCAAGATCAAAAACACTTACTCCATTCTGTAGTAAGGCAGCACTTGCAGTTTCTTTAACCATTATTCCAGATGGTCTTGTGTCTTTTCCAATTACACATTTTTGAGATTTAATTAATGATGAAAAATTATTACAAAATTCAAGTACTTCTCTTAAAGTGAAATCATCTCCAAAAATCCCCCTTATTCCGGAAATAGTTTTTTTCATCTGATCAAAACCAGAAAGGCTTTGGCTAATAATTGTAATCAAACATTGTTCAAATGAGTGATTTTGAAATTATTCATTTAATGTAGGTTAAATAAATAAAAAATTTGAAAACTCGCGAAACAATAACAAAATAGTGGAATTAACCTTGAAAATTGTGATTAGATTTATTTAGTATGCAAAAATTTATCGATCAATTATGACAAGTAAAGCATTAGTCTACATTGGCATAGCAATAGCTGTTATAGCGATGGGTGCGGCAATCGCATATGGAA
>JAQBBT010000076.1:0-4522 GCA_032125915.1 Nitrososphaerota archaeon | reverse complement strand
GCTGTGGTTCAGGTTCCGGTGATTCAAGCTGTGGTTCAGGTTCCGGTGATTCAAGCTGTGGTTCAGGTTCCGGTGATTCAAGCTGTGGTTCAGGTTCCGGTGATTCAAGCTGTGGTTCAGGTGTTGGTTCAGGTTCAGGTGTTGGTTCAGGTGTTGGTTCAGGTTCAGGTGTTGGTTCAGGTTCAGGTGTTGGTTCAGGTTCAGGTGTTGGTTCTGATTTGTTTGAATCTTTAAATTCTGATAAAATATCTTCAGCATCTTTAGACTTTTTTGAAGCGCTCAATTTGATTTTCCTTTAATAGCAAAATGTCCGTTTGCTTTTATTTAATTTTTGATATCTTCTCGTTTTACATAATTTTCAAAAATTACTTCTATTTCTTCATCATTTTTACTGTTTTTAATTTGATTTACTAGATCTTCTTCTTCAATTTCATAGCAATTCAGAAAATCTTGAGAATCTTTGTACACTAAAAGAACTTTATTTTTAAAAACACAGTGATATAGTCGCTCTTTTTCCATTTGTTCCGGTTTAATGTTTATCCCATCGGCGTTGACAGTTATTGGATAATCCACATAATTATTGAAATTTTAGAGTATTTAGATGAATACGTAATATTGTAATAATCAAGTAAATTAGTTCAAGTATTGGAAACTAGAATAGTTTTCCACATAGACTTTGATTACTTTTATGCTCAGTGTGAAGAGATCAGAAAACCTGAGTTAAAATCAAAACCTGTATGTGTATGTGTTTTTTCAGATAGAGGTGAAAATAGTGGTGCAATTGCTACTGCAAATTATACTGCAAGAAAGTTTGGAGTAAAATCAGGAATTCCAATTACTTTTGCAAAAAAAAGACTTGAAGATCAACGTGATGCTGTTTTTTTACCTGTGGATTTTGAATATTACATAAGCATGTCCGAAAAAGGCATGGAGGTTATGGAAAAACATGCAGATATTTTTGAGTACGTAGGCAAAGATGAGGCCTTTTTGGATGTTACGAAAAAAGTAAATGGGGATTGGGATAAAGCCAAAAATTTAGCCTTGGGAATAAAAAAGGAAATTTATGATAAACTTAATCTTACTTGTTCAATTGGAATTTCACCCAACAAACTTATTTCAAAAATTGCTTCAGATTATCAAAAACCTGATGGATTAACACTTGTGTTGCCAGAAAAAGTTGATGAATTTTTAGAACCATTAAAAATTAGAGATATTCCGGGCATTGGGGGGAAAACAGAAGATAGGTTTTCTCAGATGAATCTTCAAACCATTAGAGATCTTAAAGAATTAGATGTATTTACACTCAACAAAGAATTTGGTAGGAAAAGTGGAACTTACATATTCAATGCAGCCAGAGGTGCAGATAGAGAACCAGTAAAGAAAAGAGAACCAAACATACAATATAGTAAAGTCATGACTTTAAAAAAAGATTCAATAGAGTTTGAGTTTCTTTTAGAAAATTTAAAACAATTATGTAACAAAGTGTATCAAATTGTTTTAAATAAAAATAAAATGTTCAAATCAGTGGGCATACAATTAATCCAATCAGATTTATCAAATAAAACAAAATCAAAAATGCTAAAAAATCCAACATTAAATTTAGAAGAGTTGGAAAAAAATGTTGAGCAGTTGCTAAAAGAGGCGTTAGAGGAGCAGAAAATCACCATTAGAAGAGTGGGAGTAAAAGTATCAGATCTCTCAGAGGTCAAAGATCAAAGTAATATTACAAGCTATTTTTGAGAAGTGCCTTCTGATTCTAATTTTTTTAGCCTTCTTGATTCAATCAATATTACTATAAAGAGAAAAACAAACAACCAGGGTAAGAACATTATTTCCCCTGCCACAGAATGAAATTCTTCCCATTTTGTAGCATCGGTAGTTACTTTTAGGGCATACCAAGATAAGGCAAAAATCCTTATCATGTTTACTATAATGGTGCCTATAATCCCCAAAGTAAAGTAAATGGATTTCCTTTTTCTTGCGATATTCATTTTCAATAGAAATGCACCCATGACAAGAGAATAGATAATTACACTGTGAACACCTGCAGAAGGCCAAAATACCTGAAGGACCATCGAGCCATGATCTCCTTTTAGGAACATGATATTATCACGAGCAGTTGCAACCCCAAGATCAAAAACTCCTATCAGCCAAACATTTGCTTGAACCAAATACGGAACAACATATTGAAGAGGGCCAAGTGTATCATATGGGAAGAAAGCATCAAGTGAAAGAATTATTGCACTTCCTCCCAAAAAGATAGGTCCTGCAGGGGCAATTCGAATCCACCGTTTGCCAAAATAGATTGTCAAGGCAGTCATTACAAAAATTGTCATTATGATAAAGTCCCACATCCAGGTCCAGGAGTAAATTAATTGAACATTGTATTGTTCAGATGAATTTAAAATATAATCTCGAAGTCCATATTCTAAGCCAACGATATATGTTATAGTAAGAATTGCCAATGGAACTACTGTCAATAACCTTTTGGTAGAAATTACAATTCGGAGTCCGACAAGCTCAGCGATGATAAATGCCAAAGCAAAAAGAAAACCACCTCTACCTTGATTCCAACTTAGACTAAAACTATCAGGAAATACTACAAGTGCAAACAAAATAGGACTAGATATAATCGCCATTCCAACATAGAGATTCTTATTTTCCACTATGCTTAAGCAAAAAATTGGCCAATAAATATCTCGAGATTCTTTTATTCTAGTATAGAAAATCTTTCAGGGCATTTTAGATGTTCATAATATGGATCAGAGGGAAACCCTTTGACAAAAAATAGAGTTATGGCATATTTGTCGGATTTTAAGATAGTTTTACTACATTTTTTGCAACGGGTTTTTTCCACAAAGATCTTAGCACAAAATTCTACTTTACAAAGGGGACGTAATATTATGAAATAACTTTAAAAAAAGTCAGAAATGGTTTTTTGTCTCATTAATTGTCCAATATCCCCATGAGAAAGCCATTCAGATTTACTTACACTCATCGCATTTGAGGCCAAAGTAACTGCATGATCAAAACTATCAGCAATAACGGGTTTTTTCCTCATTGCTTCTCGAATGCCTTCTCTTACTTGCCAGACACCTACAGGAATGGCATATTCAGGTCTTATTTCCCTTAAGATAATTACTCCTGATTGAATTTTGTTTTTTGAAAGATATTCAACCACAGATAGTTTTGCAGCAAAGTATGCTCCAGCGATGGCAGGGGGATGATTAATTCCGCGTGCATCCTCATGATCAGAGCCAAAACCTAAAATCCCATTTGAATACCAGGCTTCAATCATTTCGTATATCCATCTATGTGGAAATAATATAACAGAAAATGAATTTCCTAAATGTTCAAAAGAGAAAACCTTACACGAGTCAATCAAGTCATAATCTAGGATTTCGTTTGTTAGTGAATTTGAAATAATATCATCAGTTGCAGTAATACTCCATTTTGTCGGGACAAGTTTTCTTTCTTGTCCTAGCATTCCAATACTGAAGCATTTTTGTATCTGAGAAATATCAATACCAGAATTATACAGATTTAAAACGGCATCCTTTGCCTTGAAATCCTTATCATAGAAAGCTTTTTCAATAGATTTAGTAGAAGTTGAACCAGAAAATTTTGCAGATTTTATCTCACCGATTGGTCCAAATGGAGCACTTTCACCATCAATTGAAATGCTTGATGTAGATTTATGAAATTCTAAATCAGAGTCAGTAGGTTTTGAGGACATTGCAACTTCTTGCAAATTTTCTATGTATCTTCCTTCAGTTGTATTGACAGAAACTTTTTGAACTCCACGAACCAAATTTAATCTAAAATTTATTATTTCTTCTAAAGATTTGCCTATCCATTTTTCAGGACTGTCAAGTAAACTTGTATCTCCGTGAATTGGAGGAACCATCGGACCCACGAGAACCTTTGGATAATTATACGAACCTACAAAAACAGATGGAGGACTGGATCCACTAATAGAATCAGATGAAAACAAATTTCCATATTTTGATAAATTCTCGTGCCATTTTGCCAAAATAGATCTTCGTATATCTTGAGAGTTAGAAGACAACGATTTTTGTGCCTAAATTTAGCCTATTAACTTGCCTGTTTACGTTGTTTACTTATTCAGTAGATAAGATTTGAAATTATTTTTTGGGAAGGATTTCTAAATTCGAATCCGATGATGAATCACACAAGGGACAAAATAAGCCATGACCGTCTTCAGACAAAGCAATTCTCAATCCCTCTTTGATACACTTTGGACAATCAGCAAAATCGGACATTCTATTTGAGCTGTTTCCTTAATGTTTCGTTAATTACTTTTGAGTAACTCACTGAGCCGTTTGTGCTTTGAATTTGTTTTGCCTGAATTAATCTTAACTTCTTGTCCAAATCCTCATCAATCATTATTGTGATTCTTTTAGCCATGTCGGCAAGGTAAGAAACCAATATTTAATGAATTCTGAAAATTCATACCATCGTCACCCTTTAGTCTCTCTGGAAAAATTACGCACAAAGCGGG
>JAQBBT010000075.1:0-8023 GCA_032125915.1 Nitrososphaerota archaeon | reverse complement strand
CACTCGCTATCATTTTAACTTTTGAGGAACTATTGCTAATTTCCATATTCTACACCAATTGGGAGTTCTTGTTTGAGATTATCTTTTGCCAGGAATATTCCAATCCAGCCCTTCTCAGAAAACTCTACTTTGTGAGCATGAAATAGGTATTTTCCAGGATAAGAGTATTCAAATTCCATAATCCCTCTCTCAGTTTGAGAGAGAGTTATCATGTCAGTGTAAAATGATGGTACGGTATCGGTTCCAGTTGGATAGTAATGATACAGATTTCCATGTAGATGTAAATTGTTTATTGGATCAAACTCAACCATATTGACTACATAAACTCTGATCAATTCATTTGTGATTATTTGAATTGGATGATGTTGAAAATAAAATGGAATTGTATTTACAGCATAGAAATTATTTTCAGTATCAAAATCTGTATCAAATCCGTTTAGAACCATGACCATTTCATCAGCTGCTTCTCTTCCTTCTTTGGGATCAACAATGTAAACACCATACAAACCATGAACAATGTGTTCCTCAAGTGGCATCACATGACAATGATAAGGATGAACACCAACTGGTCCTGCTTCAAATTCATATGTGAATCTCCCACCACCTGATCCTACAATTTCAAACACTCCATCCATTTCTGCAGGATGAATTCCGTGAAAATGCATGGTATGTTCTTTGGATCCATTGTTGATAAAATTAATTCTTACAAGATCACCTTCTGTAGCTCTGATTGTGGGCCCTGGAACTGTACCGTTAAAAGTCCAAACATTATAAAAAACACCTGGAGATATCTCCATGATTTTATTATCTTCTGCAATTATTGTAAATTCTCTTAAAGTGATACCATCAGGTAATTCAGAGACTTTTCCATAATTGAATTCACGTAAATACTTCATTGGATCAAATTCCATGGTTGATTCGACATAGATAGGATCTATTATCTCACCTGTTGTTTTTATGACACCCCCAGAATGAGTTACAAACATCTTTTCTTCAGACTCAGCCTCTGAAATTATTGGAAAAACAAATACTGCAGAAATTCCAAACATTACAAGTAAAATTAATACCATAACGTATGATCGACTGAACTTCAAGTCACTAACATGAAGCAAAATAGAATATTTATAATTTAGCTTAGGCTAAATTTGTTAACCAAATCTAAATTTGTCAAATAAGGTTAATTCTTAAAAATTTGTAAAAAATTAGGTTTAAACTGAAGAGTATCAATTCGAAAAGAGTGAAAAAATCAGGTACTTTTTTAGCTGTAATTGGCGGCCTAATAGGAATAGGGATTATTCTATCAGTTTATGGTAATTTTCTAATGTTTGAAGATCTAAACAAAGGCAATGGCGATGTCTTCCCAGGACAAGATTTGACAATAGAGGTAGAGTTAGACCATACTAAAACCCAAACCGGAATTTTTGCTGTGCAAATAATTGATTTTGAAGGTGAAACAGTTACTGCAAGTATTTTAGATCCGTTTAACTCAGAAGTAGAAACTAATTCCATTAATGAGGAATTATACGAAGGGTTCTTTGATGTTACTACATCAGGCACCTACAAATTATTTATTGAAAATAAAGGAGAGCAAGTAAAGATCTTCGGAGTGATTGGTCCTGAACCAGAGGCTTGGAAAAAATCATTAGACTTGATCTCTTTTATCATATTGGCTATTGGTTTGATTGGAATGGTAGGCATAGCTGCATATATGATGATTATTCGTAAAAAAGCTGTTAGTTAAGAAAGCTATCCATTTTTTCCAACCCTTCAATTGCTGCACCAAAATTTTCATTATGTTCTACAACCTGAGATAGTTTGTCAACATCTGCAGAAAATATGGATTGTTCACCAATCTGTTTTTCAATGATAAAACCGTGAGCAACCAGATATGAAATTCTTTCACGAACATCGTGTTCAGATATGGATGATTTTTCAGCTAAAAACAGAGAATTTTTTTCTCCATCTTCTAGCTCTGCAATAATCAAAGAAGTGATCGGATCAAACATACATACACTCTATTACTTTTTCTCGATCATAGTAATCATCCATTAAATTCTTCGGTTCATGGTAAACTAATAACCTTTCTTAGATATTGAATCTATCCAATTGGAAATAAATTTCCAAAATTATAAAAAATTATCACAAATAACATATTAAGAAAATTATTCTATTCTCATTAATGCAAAAATTATGTACTAAAGATCCTTCGGGTAAAGGAATTCATTGTTTTTGCATAGATGTAGATGCTAGAATTGGAATAAAGAAATGTTGTAAGTGTAATCAGTGGAATATTCAAGGCACAAATTGGACAAAAGATTCTGACTTTAGATAGATGTGTAAACATCACGACATAAATTTGTGGAAAATAGTCTAAGATAGTCTTGAATGTACCTTCAAGTAAATAGACCAAGTATTTTGAAATAATTAGAAAGGTATGATTGGGCATTAAAGAAACTGAGGAAATAGCAAATAGTTCAGAGTGATTTTGTTATAGATACAGCAAGATGACGCCTAGCATGGTTTTTATCTGGGAAATTTAGAATTTTGAAACAATTGAGCAGTCAAGAATATAATCACATTGTAAGGATAGTAGGAAATGATATTCGTGGAGAAAAGAAGATCACCATAGGATTAACTCAGATTAAGGGAATAGGATACAATTTTGCTACAGCTATTTTAGATACTTTAAAAATTAATCCCAATTCCAATGTAGGATATTTGACGGAGTCGGATGTTCAAGCAATTGAAAAATTAATCACTGACCCAAGTTCTTCAAACTTCCCCTTATGGTTCCTAAACAGAAGGAAAGATGTTGAAACAGGAAAGGATATCCATATTTTAACTTCAGATATTGACTTTACACTAAGAAACGATATTGAAAGAGAGAGAATTACCAGTAGTTGGAGAGGGTACCGTCACATGTACGGACTAAAAGTAAGAGGACAAAGAACTAGATGTACAGGAAGAAAAGGCGGAGCTGTTGGCGTTGCTAAAGGAGGAAAAGCAGCTCCTGTGAAATCGGGTGGACCAGAAGCTATAGCAGCACCAACTGGAGAAGCAGTAGCTGCAACAGCTAAACCAGCTGCAACAGCTAAACCAGCAACGAAAGAATCAAAGGGGAAAAAAGAATAGGTGAAATAAATGGGAGATCCTAAATATCCACGAAAAGCTTGGAGAAAACCAAAAAGACCACTAAATTATGAATTGAAAATGGCAGAGTTGAAAACTCTCGGTACATTTGGTTTAAGAACAAAAAAAGAATTATGGAAAGCACATACAAGATTATCTAGTGTAAGACATCAAGCAAGATCGCTACTTGCTTTACAACAAGATATCAGAGAAGAAAAAGAACCAATTTTAATGAAATCCTTAACGAAGATTGGATTAGTAAGCAGTGATGCAACCTTAGATGATGTATTAAATCTTGAAGTCGAAGATTTGCTGACAAGACGATTACAAACACTGGTGCATAAGAAATTTGGATTTCAAACTCCTTATCAAGCAAGACAAGCAGTGGTTCATGGCCACATAATGATCGGTGATAGAGTGATAGACATTCCATCATATACAGTGACAACAGCCGAAGAAGAAAATATTCAATTTACACCAGAATCAAAATTCCCAGAAATTTTAGAAAAAAGTAAAGAATCTAAAGTAAAATCAGACCCAGAGGTTGAAAATACAGCTGAGAGTCAAATAAAAGATCAACCTGAAACTATCTCAGAAGTAGAGAGTGAAAAATCTTCAACAGATTAATTACAAAAATAAGCTAATCAGTAAATAACCCAATAATTACAAGTAAATCAATTATGTGCTCAATCATAGGTTATTCTGGAAATGATAATGCAGCCCCAATAATAGTCAAAGGACTAAAAAGAATGGAGTATAGGGGATATGATAGCGTAGGAGTTGCAACTGAATCAAATAACCAAATTGAATTAAAGAAAGGAGTAGGAAAAGTAGCAGAAGTAAACTCGAAAATTCATCTTGATAGTTTACCTGGGAAAATTGGAATAGGTCACACTAGGTGGGCAACTCATGGAAAAGTCACAAATGCAAACGCGCATCCACATCCTAGCAGTTCAGGAAGAATTGCAATTGTACATAATGGAATCATAGAAAATTTTGATGAACTAAAAGATGAATTGAAAAAAGAGGGATATCATTTTCAAAGCGAAACAGACAGTGAAGTCATAGCTAATCTTTTACAAAAAAATTATGAAATTTCAAAAAATGTAAAAAATACAATGATTAAAACAGTTTCAGAATTAAAGGGGCATTATTCTTTTATTGCAATGTTTGATAATGGTCAATTAGCAGCAGCCAGATTTCATGAACCATTAATTATAGGCGTAGGTGAAAAAAATTATTTTCTTTCAAGTGACGTATTGGGATTTATTGAACAGACAGATAATGCTATTTACATAGATAATGGAAATTTTGTTTTAATTGATCAAGATAAAATGCAAATTTTAGATTTTGATGGAAACGAAATAAAATCTCAGATAACTAAGGTATCTAAGGAATTTGCAGATGTTTACAAGGGAGATTATGCTCATTTTACCCTGAAAGAAATCTCAGAGCAACCAGAAACAATATTCAAGGCAGGAGAAAGTACAAAAGAGGCAATTAAAATATCTGCAGATTATCTAAAACATGCAAAAAACATCTACCTTACAGGTAGCGGAACAAGCTACAATGCTTCTTTGGTAGCAAAACATCTCTTTTCAAAATATGCCAAAATAAAGACAGAGTCTATTATTGCAAGTGAAATGCAATTTTCACAGGACAGTATAGAACCAAATTCAATACTAATTGCGATATCACAAAGTGGAGAAAGTGCAGACGTATTAGAAGCTGTAGATATTGCAAAAAAAGTCAATTGTAAAATAATATCAATAATTAATTCATTGACTTCAACTTTGGCAAGAGAATCTGACATAATAATTGGAATGAATTGTGGTCCTGAAATTGGAGTGGCTGCCACTAAGAGTTTTACCTCACAATTAATTATTTTGTATAAAATTATTCAAGAATTGAGTAATGAAAAAATTAAGATTAATTTTCAAGAAATATCATCTTCGATTTCAAAAATCCTTGAAGAACACAACAGTATTAAAAAAATTGCTAATGAGATTAAAGAAATATCAGATATCTATGTTCTTGGAAGAGGAATACATTATCCAATAGCAATAGAATCAGCATTAAAAATTAAAGAGCTTACATATATCCATGCAGAAGGAATTGCAGGAGGGGAATTAAAGCACGGACCTCTTGCATTAATGGATTCTAGTGTTTTTGTAATTATTATTAATCCAGAGGATTCAACCTATCAAGACACTTTGATGAGTGCCAGGGAAATTAAAGCACGTGGTGCAAAAATAATTGGAATTTCTGATAAAAACAGTGACGTGTATGACTTTTGGATAAAAATCCCAAAAACAGATGAATTAACTTTCCCTATTTCAGAAACTATTCCAATTCAATTACTTTCGTATTATGCTGCACTTGAAAAAGAAACTGATCCTGATTATCCAAGAAACCTTGCAAAATCAGTTACAGTGAAGTAAATATTCTGTGATATTCATTTTCGGCCAACTCTAAAAATTTTGAAGAATCATTTTTAGTTTTTAACATTGAAGCAATTATACTCCCGCCAGCCCCAACACCCTCTTTTGCGAATCCTTCTGAAAATGCCCTTAATCCAGAAAATTTTGAGTTTTCTAGGTGTGGATTTACAGCTATTGCAGGAATATCAGCAATTTCAGATACGAGATTTTTGAAGTTTGCACTTGCGTCGTCTGAGATATAACAAGTTGTCCCAATTGCAGTATTTTCTTCATTAAACCCAATTTTAGATGCAAAAGCTAAAACTGCCGTCATTTGTGTTCCACCTGCCAACATAACTGGATTAATTTCAGAGGCAGAGCTTAGCATCCCAGTTACAAAAGGAATCATCGGATCACCAACCTTAGCAATTACACTATACGGATTGTCTGAATCTAATCCCTCCAATGCCATACTTGCAATTTGATTTTTTAAAATAACAGGATTGTTTGGAATGCTAGAACTTACTCTTGCTTTATATCCCAAAGCTTTCATCACAGCTAGCGCAGTAGTAGTTCCTCCCGGAATACTTTCACCAATAATCAAGCAATCAGTAAGGGATGCCAGAGTTCTTCCTACAATTCGACCATAATTTACTGCTTGAGAGACTTGAGAGTCAGTCATTGCAGGGTTTATCGAAATATTTTTTCCAGGAGATAAACCTGTTTGAATAAAAGGTAATTGAGGAGAAATTTTACTTCCGGCATTAATTACTATATGTGGTATACTGGAGGATTCAAGTGCAGTCTTGGTAAGTAGTGCAGGAGTAGGTTTTCCATCAGGAGTCATTGGAATTTTATCAATTGTTTTACAATTACCATAGTAAAGATATTCAGCATCTGCAGGTGGCGTATATTTTATAGAATCCTTATCAGCACCTGCAAAAGTTATTCCTGGAATTTCACATGTTTCAGTGTATGAAATAACAAATGAAAATAAAAAATTCCGGTCTTTTATTCTATCTATGAAATTTTCAGCCTTTTTGATATTTCCAAATAATTCAAAATCATTCAATCACTTCACTGTCCCATCATATCAAGAAATTCGTCTTCTGTTCTTCTTTGCATTACAAGATTAGTGGTTTTTTCCTTTCCAATTGTAGAAATGACAGATGATCCATAATTGTGTCCAGGATAAAGAGTGAGAGTTTCATCTAGAGAGTACAAGACATCAAATAGGCTGCGATAAAGCTCTTTTGCACTACCCCCAGGCAGGTCAATTCGTCCGCAATTACCCACAAAAAGTGTGTCACCTGAAAAAATTTTCCCATCACCAATCAAACAGACGCTGTCCTTAGAATGTCCAGGCGTGTGCAAAACACGTAATTCTGAATTCCCAAAATTTATCACATCTCCATCTTTTATGGTAATGTCGTTTTGTAATTCAGATTCCTCATGTTGAATAATTTTGGCACCAGTTGATTTTGCCATAGCCTCATTTCCCAGAGTATGATCAAAATGATGATGAGTGTTTACTATGTATTTTATTTTCAAATTATTTCTAGTAATAATTTGTTCAATCTTATCAAGATCCCAGGAAGGATCTATCACAATTCCTTCGTCAGTATCATCATCTTCAACAACATAGCTGAAGTTTTGCATACTTCCAACTTGAATTTGATGTACCTTCATAATATTCCTTCTTCAGCTTCTGGAGGTATTCCAATTTTTTCAGCATATAGTTCTCCAGTAAGATCTTTTCTTTTTGGAATGCCTCTTTTCATTTTATGAAATGTTACAGTCATGTCTGATTTTACACAGATATTTGCAGTTTCTCCATTATCAGGATTTAATCCAGAGGGAACGTCTACTGCAAACTTTAAGCAATTTAGTCCATTTATGTAATTTATTGCAGATGCATACGGTTCTTTAATCTCACCTGAAATACCAGTACCCAAAATTCCATCAATGACAACATCAGAATTAAAATTAAAACTAATGTCATTACCTGAAACCAGTTTAACAGAAGGCATTTTCTTTAGGAGGGACCAATTCCAATTACTTTCTTCAGTTTTAATTTTCTCAGGAAGTCCAAGTAAAACTACAGTTACCTTTGATCCATAACCAGATAGATGTCTTGCCATTACCAAGCCATCCCCGCCATTGTTTCCCATACCAACAAAAATTAAAACATTCTTTTTTTCAAGGTCTAATTTTTCTGCTAATCTTTTGACTGCAGCTGCTCCAGCATTTTCCATCATGAATTTTTTTAAAAATCCCATGTCATGACCTTTGTTTTCTATATCATACATTTGATCAACAGTAATTTCCATATCTTTTATGAAATTATATCTAAAATAAAAGTTTAGCAAACGACTTTATCCTAGTTTTAAACCAAGAATATGCATGACATTAAAAAATGTAAAACCATCATTAAACAAAATTGCAAAAGAGTTAGAAACAGTTCAAGATGCTAG
>JAQBBT010000074.1:0-6094 GCA_032125915.1 Nitrososphaerota archaeon | reverse complement strand
ATTTTTCTCTTGATAGTTGCTCAAGAATAGCTTTTACTTCTACACCTAAATCTTGAGAATTTTGTGAGAGCTCTAGATTTTCAGTAATTTTACTTTTAAATTCTCCATCTTCTAATTCTACTCTTAGTTTTTGTGTACAATCAAGATGATCCTGATCAGTACCAGAAATCTTATGACAAACATTGCAGATCTTCATAAATTACTTTTACAATCCTACGATTTAATAATTTCATTTTGTGCCTACTTCATAAGGGATCGTGGTCTAGCTTGGTATGATACTAGTCTGGGGGACTAGTGGTCGCAGGTTCAAATCCTGCCGGTCCCATTCTACTTTAGTGATTGAAATAGTCCCACTTACCAATATACAGGCATGGAAATAGACTTGGAAAACATTAGAGAAGATGTTTATGCCAACTTTTTGGATTACATGAAAAGTTCAGAGACAAAAAGAATGTACACTAGAAATCTAAAAAAATTTCTAAATCTTATTCCAAACAAAATATTTATTGAATATTTAGGAGAATCACCAAAAACATTCTAGTCTAAGAGGAATTGAACCTGAAATTTGAAATTATTTTTTGATAATGCATATTTTCACCTATCTGCAACATAAGACACATACAAAATTGCTGAAACAATAATTGAAATTCCGATAATTATCACTAGCTCTTTTCCTGAAAATACACTTGCTTTAAAACTCACGAGTCATCTTCAAGAATTATCAACTTAAGCGTATTGGAGTTTAGAATCTAAAGTATTCATTAATTCTTAGATTCTAACAACATGCTTAAGTTCATAATTCATACAGAGAATTCATGGATAATCTGGATAATGCAAGACATGACCATCAGAAAAACAAATCTGACATTGTTAATATTGTGAAACAAATGTTTGCTCTAGAAAAATGGGGTGATGAAGAATACCGAAAAGAATTACAAGAATTGGTAAAGAAAGACGAGGATTTAGTTAAAGAAGTTACTAGAATAATCAAAGACAGAAGAGAAAGAGAATGAAATCTGTAATGATTACCGTAATAGCTATTGTTGGAATTAAAACCAGAGATACATTTATCGAAACTTAACAGATTTGAACTATTCAAAAGAGTGATTTTGAAAATTAAATTATTTTTAATTGAAACTTAAGACCAAAACCGAATCAGGGTTTTTGGTGAGAGTTCCAATTGAATTAATAATTACATATTAGTATTTAGCAAACACTGATGATTTCTATGAACGATTGATTCGTGAGTGTTTTAAGCAAATTTTGTAATAATAGAGTATGTCAAATAACACTGAATCTGCACCTGCTTGGGAACAACTCATGGGGTTGTCTTGGACAATATTGGATGAAGAATAATCTCGAAAAACATTAGAACACTTTATGAATCCCAATTCAAGTTGGTATCTACATGGTTATCATATATGCAATCATTGGAGCTGTAACAACTATTGGTGCTATCTTGCTCCGTTATTATCTGGAAGAACGCAAAAAGGCACCCAGAAATGATAAATTTTGCTATAGTTGCCATCTAAACTTCCCAAACAAATACAATGTATGTCCAAAATGTGGATTGAAATTTGGTAGTTGAGAAAATGAAAACTAGATTTTGAAATCTAATTATGTCTTTCATGCGTCCATTTTTGTCCCCAAAACAGTAGCTGGACCTCTATGGATTTGAATCCTAATTAGCCCTGAACCATACCAAATTATCATCAATGTGGGGTGTGAAACATGACTGATTGGATAATGATCGAGGCAAAGTTTCCAAACAAATGCATATTGTGTAATGAGCAAATAGACATTGGTGATACCGCATATTGGAAGAAAGGAGAAGGTCTGAAACACTATCCTGAATGTACGATTGGATTTAGAGAATCTGATTCTAGGCTGATAATTTTTGATGAAGATGATGATTTGTAGTGATATAAAATTACAATAACAAAACAGATCTTTTCTATTTTATTTTTTAATTTGTTCAAATCTAAATTATTTTTTTGGGAAGGATGAGCATTGAAATTCTTAACTCTTAGTATCCTGTAAATTTATCATGTCAGACAAACCATCTGCAGCTTGGTACTTAGCTCCAATTTTCTTGGGAATTATTGGAAGTGCAATAATGTGGTACGTACTAAAAGATGAAGACCATCCAGATGCTCCAAAGATGGTAAAGAAAGGATGGGTTATAGGAATTATTCTAACAATAATACCATTCTTAATGATGATTCCAATGTTGCTACTGATTCCCATGACATCCACAGGTGGTTTTGACCAACAACCTACACAAGATCGTATGGAAGTGATTCCCGAACCAACATCTTCCTACATGGAAAAGGCATTTCCTACTCTTGATGATTTTAAAAACACAATATCAGAGTCTGTTAACATTGATACGATATTTTTCAAATTTGGAGAACCACATCAAGATATTGGAAGTGGAATTCACATCTATGTCTATGAACTAAATGATTCAACTGAAATTTGGATTGGATATTCGGATCATATCTTGTATGTGCGACATGTTGATTCAGGTGGCAATTTCTTGGAATCATTATTTGTAGAAAATGAAAACTAGCTTCTGTTTCACGCCTACCTGCATCCATTTCTATCCCCAATTTGGTAGGTGAATCCCCGTGGGCCCATTTTTGTTCCCAAAACAGTAGCTGGACCTCTACCGATTCGAACCATGGAAATTATTTTTTGGGAAGGATGAGAATAAAAAAATTATCAATAGATATTGTTTTTATTAATTATGACATACAAACTTGACATCAATAATACGTAAGAGTTAAATCAATTTAGACGATCGATGTGCTACATGAAGGTTAAACTAAACACTATTTTCTTAATGTCTGTTCTATTGTTGGGTTTAGCTGGCTATCCATCTTCTCAACTAAATTCTGAAAATAATCTTGACATCAATAATAATTTTCTATTATCGTTTCCAAACCTAGCTCACGCAGATGAAGACGAAGAGGATGAAGAACATGAAGATGAAGAACATGAAGATGAGAATGAAGAAAAAGATGAGTTTAAAATTGAAGGTATAGTTGAATTTATTGATCTAATTTCACAATCCTTTACACTTGATAATGGGAAAGAAATTTTTGTAGATGAAAATACAGAATTTGATAACTTTGATTCATTAAGTGATTTGCAAGACTTTGCAGTTGAAGTAGAAGTTGTGTTAAGCAGCAATTCTCTTATTGCAACAGAAATTGAAATTGAAGATGAACATGAGGACGAGGAAGAAGATGAGCATGAGGAAGAAGTTGAAGATGAGGATGAATCAGAGGAAGATGAAGAAGAACATTTGTCCTCTAAAACAATGCACGAACACGAAAAGGAATCTATACAAACTGCCCTAGACCTAATACATGAATTACAGCAAAAAATTGAACAATTAGAAGACAGAATACAAACTTTGCTAGAAAAATATGAGAGTGGGGAATACTTTGGAACAGTGCCAGAAGTTGACTCAGAAATAAAGTCTTATGTTATTTCCTTTGATGGTTCTGCTACTTCAATGGATAATGAATTTATTGTAGATGCAGAAGGACAAATTTTCATTGAGAATTTACTAACTGTTAATGATAATATTTCAAAATTTCGTGTAACTGGGGGAGAAATATCAATTGATAACACCTTCTACGACATAGTATTTGGAAAAGCTAGAGTGTCATCATCAGGTACCTCAGGAGAAATAGATACTGTGGTACTGCTTGGACAGGTAATTGACTTTGCTGATGAAGATGATGATAGTTCTACACTTAAACTTGTGATAGATTCTGAAACGTCTCTTGAAGGAGACTTAGGTTTAGAACCAATTAATATAGAAATACTGCCACAAAGCAAGATTGCTGGCAATTGGTATCTTAGTGGTTCTGGAGAATTATCCTTGTTAGAGGGTTAGATTAAACTCGTTAACACCAAATTTTATTTCATACCAATCTGCGTCCATTTTCATCCCCAAAATGGTAGGTGAATCCCCATGGAGTTGAATCTAAATTTAAAAATAAAATGTATCAAAACTTGTCAGATTCCAACATGAATCCATTTTATTGCCCAAAAAAGGTCTGGGCCCAAAACGAATTGAACCTTTGAAATTATTTTTTGGGAAGGATTCACAATAAAAAACAAGAAAAATGGTCAGAGTTTAATTCTGCTTGTTCCTCTGCCAGATGTTATGTAATGCCCTTTAAAGTCTGCTGGGAGCACTGGTTTTTCCAAATCAGATAATCTAATCTTTTTTGTTCCTTTTGCACTCATAATCATCAGATTTCCTGCAAGCTTTAAGCGATCTTCATTGACTTTTGTTGTTTCTTTTCCCATGAAATCCATTGGCAATACTGGTTTGTCTTCTGAGGCTGTTCCCCTTTCAAGACTGTGGCGAACCACAATTGTATCTACGAAATTTATTCCTGTCATCATATGTTCTTATGATATTATTTTACTTATACTCTAGTTAGCTATTATGATGATTTTTTAGCTGTAATTCTGCAATTTTATAATTTGGAATTATTTTTTGGGAAGATTACACAATGCCTAGAAAAACAGGTTCAGATTCAAACGCTCTGTCTGCGACATATAATTCCCGAGTAGATTCTAAATTAGATGGAATCTCAAAACCAATCCCTTTGACAATTTTAAAACCTGGAGGGATTCTGATGCTGAAAATGTTTTCATTTTTTTCAGGGGTCGCATTGAATGTTTTTGGAGTATATACTCTATCGTCTTGGTCTTTTAAAAACCAGTTTTCTCCATACACAGTAACTTCATGTTTAGCCAAATTTTCAATTTCTATTTTTGTTATTAGGAAGACTCCTCCCTCCAGTGGTTTTTCACCATTGATTCCAAAATCAATTTTCTTTACTTCAAGAAGTTTGTATTTCAATTCGTTTGTAAGAAGGCTTTGTGGAAAACCTTGTGTTGATGTATCCTTTGAGTTTCCTTCATCCATTGATGGTATTGATAATTCCTCAATCCCAAAGAAATTAAAGGCATAGTTTGAAAAATAAGTGCCAACCGAGCCTATAGCAATTCCAATTATTATTGCTACAACTATGTACTTTTTTGCCAATTACAGCAATAATTCCTAGAGGTGTTGTTAAAGCTTTCAAAAATCATACATGTTAAAATAGACTAGAAATTATGTAATGGTCACCTGAAATTGGAATCCAAAAAAGAAACTAAAGAAAATTTATCAGAAAAAGAGGATGCAACCACAAATCAACATCCCACAAAAAACACCCCCATTAGAAAGGAAACTAGAGAAAATTCCTTTCTAAAAATAAAACAAAAGGCAAATGAGAAGATGAAGAGTTCAATTGACTTTGCAGTAAATACTTCCCAAAAAATTGATGAAAATATAAGAAACAGTATTCAAAAGACCAAGGAAAGTTCCATTGTACAAGAGGTTCAAGCAAAAACAGATTATCTGAGGACAATGGATCAGAAAGATAAAAACAAATACAAACGAAAAATTATTCGTGGGTTAGTTAAAGTAAGAGATATAATTTTTGGATTGTTTGAAAAATTTGTCGGAAGGATAAGAATAGGTACCCAATATGGTAAATCTAGTCTTGATTTACTAAGCGACCTTGCAAAACTAAAGGAACTTGGCATAATCACCGAAAAAGAATTTGAGGCAAAGAAAAAAGAGATTTTAGATCGAATTTGATTTGAAATGAATAAGAATATCATAATCACATATTTGATAATTGTTATTGCAGGTTTAATGGGATTTATCATTATTACAAGTTCTGACTTGTTTTCTGAAGTTTGGTTAATCGGACTAAGTATTATCTTGATAGGAACTGTGGTAGGGGGAGTGATTGCTTATTTTAAAATTGTCAGAAAGGCTCATTAGCACTTGGAGTCTTGAACTAAAACACTAAGACCCATTAAAGGATTTGAAATTATTTTTGGAAATAAAATTGGAAATAAAACGCATCAAGCCTTATGGGATTCAAAGATGAATCTATTTTGTTATCCAAAAACGGTTCAGGCCTCTACGGAGTTGAATCTACATTAAAGCAAAATAAAAAACAAGGGTTATTTATTAGAATTATAAATAAATCTAATTGAAGAAATGAAT
>JAQBBT010000073.1:0-3531 GCA_032125915.1 Nitrososphaerota archaeon | reverse complement strand
CATGAACTCGTGCCATTCCCTTTTCATTTTCCAGCCAGGTAGAAAATGGATACAAATAGCACACTCCAGGACGGTCTGGATGCATGCTGCATCCACCTTGTTCATCCAAAAATCTACAGGAGATATGAGTCCCATCATCTTGCAGAGTCTCGTCTTTTTTTCTTTTTAGATTAATTGTAGTCATTGTTGTGGATTGCCCTGATGGTCCTTGTTCTTGATAAGTAACAGTAAGGGTTTCATTTTTTATAAAATCAGAAGTCTTTTGGTATTTTAGACCTTTACCAATAATGATTAGATCATCAGAAGTTAGAGGTAGCCTCCCTTGTCTATCGCAGCAGTTATGACAGTCAGGCCAAAAACATTTCCATAAAATATATTTTTTTTCTGATTCAAGATACGGAACATGAAAAACTATATCTTTTACTTTGATTGGATAATCAGAAACATCAGTAATTTTACCTAACATGAATTCTCGTAAAATAGGATCAACATCCCAATTTTTTTGTAATAGATTTAATGATTCTTCAATTTCTTTTTGAGACAAGTATTAAGTTATAACATCTTTTGTAGATGTTATTAATGTTGAGTGAAAAAGGAAAATATGCATCAGCTACTGAAAACAGAAGATTTGTCTGGGCAGAAGTTGTTTGGCCTTTAATTTTAGAATTAAATGATGTATCATTTTCATTAAAACAATATCAAAAAAAAAGAGATGAGATATGCTCTAAAAAAAACATAAACATTACAATGACATCTCGTGGTTTGGTTTCATTAATGCAAAAAGAAATTCTGTTAAAAGAAGGCCGTCTTTACTCCATTCACTATAAATTAATTCCATATATGCGATTGAAAGCAGATTGCGATTATGCAACAGCCATTCACGAAGTTAGAATAAAGTAGTACCAAATAATTATATTCTGAACCATCAGAATCTGGGTTGGTAGCCCGATAGTCTAGCGGTCAAATAATTTTAGATCAAGGATTCTGCCCTCTGGATCTCAAGAGTGGATAGGCGGAGACGGCAGTTCGAATCTGCCTCGGGCTACTTGAAAAATTCTATCTAGATGCTTGTGCTATTCGCTCTAACTCGTTTTTCTTCTTAACAGATGGAGAGTTAGAATCATTTTTTGATGCCAAGATAAGTTGTTCTGCCATGTGTTCTTCAATTGGTTTTGGGTTTGAAAAAGTAGCTTCTTTGATGCCATCTGAAATAAATTTTAAAGCCAAATCAACTCTTCTGATTGGGGCAACATCTACTGAAACATGATAAGTTGTTCCGCCATAAACAATTCTTGTTGTATCTTCATTTGGAGCAGAATTTTCTACGGCTCTAACTAAAACTTCAACGGGATTTTGTCCAGTTTTGAGGGAAATAATATCAAAAGCAGCTTTAATCGTGTTTAAGACTCGAATTTTTTTTCCAGTCATCCTTCCAGTATTTTTTGCATATTTTTTTCCAAAGTGCATAGTTTTGTTGCAAAGTCGTTCTACAATGTTAACTTCAGCTTTATTGAATCGTTTAAGAGCAGAGCGTCCATATGTGTAAGGTAAGATTTGTTTTCTTAGAGATATAGCAGTTTTTAGTCCTGGATCCTTTACTTCAATGTCAGATAAATCCCATTTTCTAAATAATAATAGATTTTTTGTTTCTGCCAATTTTATCTCCTAGGTTTTTCCTTTTTACCAATTACAAGCTCATGAAGTGAGGTACCATTTACTTTGTAAACCTTGAATCTTACTCCTGGAATATCGCCCATTGCACCACCTTGTGTGGCACCCATTCCTTGTATATGGACTTCGTCGTGTTCGTCAATAAAGTTCATTGCGCCGTCTCGCGGCAAAAACGCAGTAACAGACTTTCCATTTTTAATTAATTGAACCCTAACACATTTTCTAATAGCAGAGTTTGGCTGTTTTGCAGCAATTCCTACTTTTTCTAAAACAATTCCCCTTCCCTGAGGAGCACCACCAAGCGGATCTGCCTTTCTATCAATTCCTAACTTTCTTCGCTTGTAACTAGAAATTGCCCAGCGTTGTTTCTTCTTTTTCTCTTTTAGGACACGTCCTGCAAATAATCCAAGTGGTGATTTTCTCATATCTTACATCTCCAATGTTGCTCGTTGAGGACTGTTGATGAGCACGCTGGATATATCAAAATATCTTTTTGCAAGTAATCTTGCTTTTTCAGCGTTTCTTCCTTCACGTCCAACTACAATGCCTTTCTTTCTTGGATCGACCATAATTATTGCCTGTTTAGTCCCATCTGCGCGTGTATTTATTTTAACTTCAGAAATTAGTTTTGAATTTAATAGATTTGTCAAAAATTTTGCTGGATCTTCATCGAATTCAACAAGCTCTACATTACGTTTTACAATATTTTGCAATGATTTAATGTGGCATCCACCCTTTCCAATCGCTAATCCCATTTTACCTGTATTAACCACAAAAATTACTCGGTCTTGTTTTTCATCATCAATACAATCACGAGCTGTTGCACCAGTAACATTTTGGAAAAGAGACATCATACGCATTTGTTCAGTTGTAAGTTTGATTGATTGTGTCATAGTAATTCTTAATTATCTCCGAAAAAAATTTGTCTCATTTAAATCTACATTTGATGTCTTGAAAATTGTCATTTAGTTTCCTCAGTTTCTGTATCTTTAAGAATTGATTTGATATTTGCATCAGTTAGAGATGTAAATGATAGCGTTGAAATTCTAAATTGTAGGCCGCATAATCTACCTAGTGCGACAGAAGTTCCTTGAAAGTTAACAAATGGGATTTTTTCTTTTTGTGCATTTGATTGAATTTTCTCAAACATTTCTTTTTCCACAGACTGAGATAAAACAATTAGTTTGGAATTTTTAACAGAGTTCAAAACTTGCTTAGCACCCATTGTAATTTTATCTTCCTTTAAGGCATCCTTTAATGCTTTTTCTAATATCTTACTCATTCCTTATTGACGATCGATTACTTGGGGCTTTATAGGTTTATTGAAACTTTACGCATGAAAAAAGAAGTTTAGTTTGGAATTTCAAATAGAGATACGATTGAAGAAAACATAGAGTCTATCTGTTCAAAAAAGTCTGGAGATTTTCCTTTTTGTAATTTTATTTGCTCATAATTGTTTACGGGTTCTAAAATAATTGAGTTATTTTCTTTTTGTTGAGGATTTTGATTTTGGATTATCGCATTATTTTTTTGAGGCGTTTCTGACAATACTAATTCAAGATTTTGTCGAGCGGTAGCATAACTTGGATTTTTTCCTAACACTTTAGCATACAAAGCAACTGCTTCCTCATAGTTTCCCATATTTGCAAGCACATTTGCTTTATTGTTTAAAGCAGGAAGAAAATCAGAATCAATCTTTGTTGCTTTATCAAAATGAAGTATGGCCTCGTTATAGTATCCTAATTTTCCAAGTGCAGACCCTTTATTTGTCAAAACTTCAACATTGTTAGGATCTTTGGATAGTGATTCGCTAAAGAATTGTAGAGAATCTTCAAAATTGCAAAGTCGGTATAAAGCTGG
>JAQBBT010000072.1:0-4818 GCA_032125915.1 Nitrososphaerota archaeon | reverse complement strand
ACACTATTTCAAACTGAAATTACAATAAATGAGGGGGACTATTTTGCTATTGGTGAATTTCAGATAAACAAACCAGGACAAGTGTCAATTTATGCTGAATATCCAAATACCGAGTCTGGTAGTAGTAAAATTACAGTTTTTGGAGCAACCGGAGATAACGATTCAGGTAATGAAGAAAATTATAAAATTCAATTATACGTAATTCCAGAAAAAATCAGTAACTTTGCCACATCTAGTACGTTTGCAATTGTTCAATTGCAAGGCGAGGATGGCTCACCAATCAAAGCAGCAGAAACTATCCCAGTCTCCTTAAAAATTGATCATGCCAAGGCCATATTCAACGATAGAAGAACTTCGGAGATAAGTACTGTTGATTCCATAGTAATACCCCCTGGATCTTCAGTAGGATATGCAAAATTATCCGTAATGGCAGGACTAGAAGAAACCTACAAGGTAAGTATTTCTGCTGAAGACTATCTGGTGTCAGATTCAGTAGAATTTCAGACAGTCTTAACTCCTGATGTTGATGAACCCTTAACAAAATTAGCCATGATTCCATTATTAACTTCAGGTACTGAACAATTAATCGGAGTACTGTATCCTGCAGATACAAAAGGAGTCGCTTTAATCAATCTGCATACAGTTGAATCAGAAATTAATTCTTCGGATAGAGAAGCATTAGCAATATCAGATGATAGGATGGAGACAGGGTCTGGAGCAAAATTAATTTTTGGAAAAATGGGTCAGATAAAACCAGATAGATTAGAGGTAACTGTTATTGGTGAAGAAAAAGAAACAATATTTCCAATTGTGTATGGTCCTGAAAGAAACGAGCTTGGATTGGTGTCTGAGCCTTTAATTTCCAAGGTAATGCCTGGAACTAATTTTCCAATGATGGTATATCTGACAGATGTGGATAATGCGAGTTGGTATTTCCCTGACACATCAAATGTGGTTATGGGTCCAAATGAATTTGTAAAAACAACTGTACAAACTATCAGTGAAGGTCAATCCCTAGCTATGTTAAATTCACATTCAATTAAAGAAGGAAAAACAACTCTTGACTTTGAAGCCAATGAATTTACAACTACTTTAGAATTAGACACTGGAATTTCTAAACCTGCCAAAGTAGAATTAGCATATCCAGATCATTTGTTATCTGGAATGAAAAATACTCTATCGTTACAAATACTAGATGATGAGAATAATCCTATTTTTGCAAACAAAGATACGGAATTTAGAATAGCTGCAAATGACAACACCATTGAAATGCCACAAACAGTGATAATTAAAAAAGGAACTTATAATTCATTTTTCGACATAGTTCCTAAACAAGCAGTTCAAACAGAAATTTCTGTACTTGCAAGTGATTTTCCACTATCAAAATTTAATCTCAATACTGTTGAAACAACTCCCTCACTAATCATATCCACTGTGAATTCAATTGTTGCAGGTGAACCATTTGATTTGGTATTGGATGCCAAAATTTTAGACTCTCCACTTAGCAACATAAAGATAAATTGGAATGTCCAAGGCGCTCAAATTCAAGAAATATCAGAAACCACCAACAGTGATGGAAAAATCAAACTTACCTTAATTGCAGATGATGTTGAAAGCATTAGAATTCAGGCAACTGCCGCGGAATTTGATCAAATAACAGCATCAAAAGAGATTAAAATACTAAAACCAGGCGAGACGTCTCCAGGAGTTTCTGGAAATGAGAATGTGTTAGGAAACAACATGGTGTTTATTCTCATACCGGGGGTAGTAATTGGAAGTAGCATACTTCTTAGAAAAAGAGGATTGCTTGAGCCAATATCTGATAGATTCCCCATAGTTGAAAGTATTTTTAATCGATTCGATGAAATATTTGAAAAATTAGAAATCACTGAGAGATTTGAAGCAATCAAAGAAAAAATACCAATCATTAAAGACAGATAGAATATCGGGTTAATGATTAATTGCTTAGGGCATCAAGGAAATTTTCAGTTGATTTATGTGAAGAAATATTTTTGATGTTTTCTTTTAAAGAACTCATTACATCTTTGTACGAGTCACCCAACAAATCTTGTAGAACTTGTTTTAAAGCCTCGGGATTATCGTAACAATCCTCTAATGTGCAGTTGTGATCTTTTTGCAACATTAAAACAATTTTATCAAATTCTTCTAATCCCAACTCCAAAAATGTATTTTTCATGGCCAAGGTGACTATGGTTTTTTTCATCTGGTCTACTGAATCTCCTGAAGGCATGCAAAGTTTGTGGGTTTTTCTTAGAATATCATCAACATCAATGGGCTCTTTAATTATGGCAGATGGTTTTAATCGGTTTAATTCTATTTCTTTTCCTATGCTTAATGTATCATAAATTACAATGATGTTAGCATCTGGACTAACATCGCGTATTTTTTTTAATGCAAAAATTCCATCATATATTGGCATTAAAATATCTAAAAATAGTACGTCTGGTTTTAATTTTTGAAATAAAAACACGGCATCTTGACCATTGTACCCCTTTCCTACTACCTTTATCCCATTACTAGTCAGCAAATCGCTAAATAACTCAATAGTCTCTTTGTCATCATCTATTACTACTGCGCGAATCAATAGTACTTTTTTGTGGATATTTTATAAAAAGTTGTCATTTATTTCCTAGAACTTTGTGTGTCATATCAAATTACACATTCCCCCTTATGTTACATTTAAAATATTACAATTTATGGTAATAGAAGAACCAATTGCAAGTAGTGACAGTAATCAGGAACAACTCATACTAGCTTTGCAAGAAAAATTACGCGATTTTGGACTGACCAAAAATGAATCAAAAATATATGTATTTTTGAGCAAACATGGACCAAAAAAAGCAATTGAAATATCAGAAGAAGAAAGAATTCCTAGAACCGAAACATATCATTTACTATCAACCCTTGAAATCAAGGGAATTGTAACGGCATCTATTCAAAGACCAACAAGATTTTCTGCTGCAACCATAGAAAAAGCAATTGAATCAATAATACATAATCAGGAAAAAAAAATCGAGGATCTAAAAATACTAAAACAAGACATGGTAGATCTGTGGAATTCATTTCAAAACATAAGAGAAAATAACAAATCAGATATTTTAAAATTTGAATCTAGGATGAAAAAATATGCTAAATCAGGCAAAATGGGAATGAGTTTTAAAAGAAATCTAAAAGAACTGAGACAAAAATCAGATATGTTAGATAATTAAAAAGAAAAGCACTCAAAGGAGAAATAAATCATAATGGAAATAGATATCATTCACATTAGAATTATACTTGCCTTAGTCATGTTGAGTTCTGCGACCATAATTGATATTCGAAAACGCGAGATATCGGATTTAATGTGGATTGTTTTTGGTGCAATATCAGTAGTTGTTTTGTTCTTTGAGCCAAATTTAATGGAGGCAGCTTTTGTCGTTGGTTTTTCATTAATTGTAGCTCCACTAGTGTTGATACTCTGGAGATTCGGATTGTTTGGAGGAGCTGATGCATTGGGATTGATTGTACTTGCAGCTTTGGCACCCATGGCTACTCTGTCAGACTCTGTAGTAAGCCCATTTTCAATCGTAGTTAACAGTGCATTGCTTTCAATATCGCCCATGATAATTAATTTCATACGCAATTCTGTGCTGCTTTTGAGAAAAGAGGCCATCTTTAATGATTTTGATGAAACAAAATCAATGAAGATTTTTGCAATGTTTCTAGGATATAGATCAAAAAATCCCAAATACTGTTTTTCATTAGAAAAGCAAGTAGGAAAGAAGAAGAAACTAAACATTGCATTGCATCATTCAGATACTGCCGAATATTGCACTACACCTGACACATGGGTTACTCCAGGATTACCTTTTATGATTTTTATCTTAGGGGGATTCATAATCCAACTACTCTTTGGGGATGCAGTCTTAGGATTGATTGGAATAGGATAAAAAAAATTATTTGTTTTAAACATTGCCATGCAGGGGTTCATGCCAATTCTACGTTTTTCTTAAAAAGTAAAAAGGATAAAAAACATCGATGAGAAAAAAATCATTACTTTTTTTAGCAGTAATAGCTTTCTCATCAGGGATTTTACCTGTATTTGCCGAAGTTACCGAAATACAATTAGATAAAAATTCTTACCTTAAAGGAGACTCCATTAATGTCAAAGGAATAGTTACCAGCGATTCATCAGGGTTGGTAACAATTGTGTTAAGGGATCCTAATGATAAATTTGTCTTGCTAAGTCAGTCATTTATTCAATCAGATGATTCATTTGAAAAGACTATCCCCATTAATGAAAAATTCCTAGTTCCAGGAACATACAATGCAACGGCGTTTGTTCTAAATATGACTGCAGGAAAAACACAATCATTTAATTTTGATAGCATCATAACTAAAGAAAATAGTAATTCAAATGCGAATTTGCCTTTGAGTGTCACAGAAATTGAAGATATGATACGAGAAGATTCTAAAATTATCGATGCTAAATCAGAACCAGAAATAATAGACAATCAAATCAAGCAAGAACCCCCAATAGAAAATCAACAAAAAAAATTAGATGATGAGAAATATAGTATTGCTGATTTTGTGGATAAGAACAAAGAGCCCCAATATTATTTGGATAGATACTATAATGAGGCCGCCTACAAATTATGGTTTGATAAAAATTATCCAAATCTTACAATAGAGGAGGCAGTAGGTTATTCCACTATAACAGAAATGAAATCAACTGGGAATAATGTGGGGACAGGAATCATTCCAGAGGCTGAAGCACTATCAAGTGTACCATCAACTACAGATTCTGAAAATAATAGT
>JAQBBT010000071.1:0-3973 GCA_032125915.1 Nitrososphaerota archaeon | reverse complement strand
CATCTCTTCTGATTTTGAGCCGGTGCAAACCATTTTTCCAGTACTGAAAAGCAAGGTAGCAGTCTTTGGAGATTTTAACCTAAATACAGCACCAGGGAATTGTTCTGGATGATATTCAACGTCGGGAAATTTTTCTTGAATTTTAATTAGATCGAGTTTTTGATCTATGGTAGCTGATGCTACTACATTTACTATTTCAATTATTGGAGTGGTGAATGTCACAGGAGTTTTGTCGCGTGAACCTTATTTAAACAGATTTAAAACAAAAAAGCAAAAGTAATCAGATCAAATATCCTCCTAAATTTTATAAATTGAAGAATAAGAGAAAGTAAAAAAATATCTCTAATTAATTTAAATCAAGAAGAGTGTCTATCACGAGGATCAATTTCCAATGACTTGTTGAAACACTCAATCGCCTCGTCGTATCTACCCATACTCCTTAAAGACACAGCCTTAAAATTCCATAATTCAGCATCATTTTGATTCAAAAAAATAGCTTGCTCAAAACACCCAAGAGCCTCAGAATATTCCCCATTTTCAAGATAATCTTTACCTTTACTGATAAGTTCTGAGATCTCAACCATGTTCTTTTTTAGAGTTCATTTGTTTTAAATCTAAAAGAACTGAGGCATAATACTAGTTATTTCGAACAAAAATTAAACAAGTATTTAAAAAAAATATCAAAATTTAAATTCATTTTTACATAATTAGGTTTGAAGAATATGGATAAAATAGATGAAAAAATTCTAAAACATTTAATGGTTGATGCAAGGCTTTCAGCAAGACAAATGGCATTAAAATTAGGAATGTCAACAGTGACCATTCTATCACGAATAAAAAAATTAGAAAAAGAAAAAATTATCAAAGGATATACTGCGATAATCGATCATGAAAAGATAGGATATGACCTAACTGCAATCATAGAAATCATTGCCAAAAAAGATATTATAGATATTGAAGAAAAATTATCAAAAATTGAAAATGTTTGTGGAGTGTATGATATTACAGGAAATACCGACACAGTAATTGTAGCCAAATTTAAGGAAAGAAGTGAATTAAGCGTATTTGTAAAGTCATTATCAGCCATGCCAAATGTAGAAAATACCATTACTCACGTAGTGCTAAATACAGCTAAAGAAGATTTTAGATTAACATAAGAGATAAAATGAAAAAAATAAGCGTGTTTGTTTTTACTATCATATTTACAGGAGCACTCCAAAGTGCTTTAGCTCAGGTAGATAATTCTAGTTCAAATCTAGAATACACCATGACAAATGAAGAAAACATAATGTTGTTTGGTGGATTTGCGCTAGCTATCGTAGGAATTTTTTTGTTTCTTGCGCGAGATACTATATTACGAAGAAAGTCAACATATGATAAAGAAGAACACGAATCAAAAAAAGACAAAACCTACGAAAAATATCATTCAGATTGGACAGATGACTATGTAGATTTTACGTATACCAGATATACTGAAGATGATGCAGAATTTAGCAAAGCTGCAAAAAATTCCACTCTTCCAGACTATTACAAAGTATTAGGTATACCTCAAAGCTCTACTCCTGATGAAATAAAAAAAAGATATCGAGAGCTTGCTAAGAAATTACATCCAGATAAAAGCAAAGGAGAGAAAACAGGTGAGGCCATGGCAGAAATAAACAAGGCTTATGAGATTTTATCCCAAAAAGAAAGAAAAGAAAAATATGATAAGCATCTTAGCGTGGACTAGTTACATTGCAGTTTAATCACTATCATATTTAGCTCAATTTTTGATGGTCCTTGAATGCTGTTTGTTAAATTTGCATAAATGGATAGATCATTTTTTTTATCATCGTATTCAATTTGTGTCGTAATTTTTATTTCTCCAAATTCAGTATTTGGACCAAGCATAGTTTTAGTCAGTAAAGGAATAATAGACAAATCATGAATAGTTCCCTTTAGTTTGTATGCAAATTTTTCAGAAAAATATACACCACCTCTGGTTGTAGGAGAGTTAACAGGTGTGGGTGAATTAATAATAGAAACATTATCTAAAGAATACACCTTATTGTTTAGATGAAGCGCGTAATTACAAGAATTAGTTTGATTTGCTTTCATAAGGATATCAGGTAAGTTAGTATCAACTGTCATTGAAAATTACCAAAATTGTAATTCTTTTGAGTGTTGCGCGAATAGGAGAATCAAAATTACTAAAAAATCAAATAAATCTAGACCAAATTGGTCGTATTTAACAAAACATCTTTAAAAATAACAACGATGATCAAACTTTATTGCAAGAATTTGTCAATCCTCATGCCCTAAGAAATGAAATTCTAAGCCTGATTGTTGAAAGTGGGTTAGATGAGGATTGTTATAATGAAATGCTAGACTATACAATTGAATTATTTGAGACCCAAGGTCTAGGATCAAATTATTATGGATATCACAACATCAATCATGAATTAGAGGTAACATATGTAGCATTATTAGCTGCAAATATGGATCATGTTTCAGACAAATTCTCAAAAGATGATGTAAAATATCTTTATGCTTCTGCTTTATTTCACGACTTTGATCCTCAAAAAAGTGTTGACAAACCTCACGAAGAAAGTGTATTAAAATTTATTTCAATGGACAGAAAACTTCGTCAGCTTTTAGATGTTGCAGGATTGGACCTCGAAATCATCAAAGTATTAATTTTAAGAACAACATATCCATGGAGCGGACAATTAAAAGAAAATGCAGAAAGACAAATTCAACAGTGTTTTAAAAATTCAGACCTAACAAAAAATAATGAAGAATATCAAGAACATGTTTTGTATCTTGGATGGTATTTATCAGTGGTAGATAGAGTTAGCGGATACACTTTAGGGAATTTTGCCAAAGCAATGGAGATGGCAAAAATGAATGCACATGCATTGGCATGGAGGCCATCACTGATTGTTCGCAGCTCTGTTGCATACTTTGAAGAGTTGCTAAATAGAGAAACCGAGATGTGTAAAATAATTTTAAAATCACTTCCAAAGCACATGAGAAAAAATTTCTTTAACACGGTACTTTCTTTTATGAATCTCCGGCAACAAGAAATTACTGTTCAAGCAGATTATGCATATGAGAATTTAAAACTAGTTCCAACCATAGAACAAATGCCAACTAGAAAAGATCCAGAATTCATCAAATTACTTCATTCCATTTTTGAAGAATTACCAGCTCCACTTCAATTTGCAAAAGAGAGTTTTGATGAATCAATAACAAATCCAGACATTATTCTAAATACTCTCCGTCTCAATGATTGTAAAGGAGAAATTGTAGGTTTTGCCAAAGGTGGGCCTTTAGAGACATATCAGTTACGCCCAGAAGTTAAGGATGAAAACTATGGCTATAACAACACAGTATTTCTCGAACCATTGGCCCTCAAAATGGGGTATTGGGGACTTCAAGGAGGTAGTGAAATGAGACACATGTTTATCATGCAATCTCATGCAAAAAAATACAAGTTTTTGACTAGTTTTGCATTAAGAGATGTAATTAGAGCAAGAGTAGATAAAGAAAAAGCTGAATTTGTGACTCTCTTCGATCCTGAAAGATGGGATTACTATAGAGTACAAATCTAATCAAACTGACAGATGAAAATTTTAGAAATTTGCAACTCATTACAAAATTTGATCTCAGGAGATGTTTTATGGAATAAAGAGATTTTAGAATTTTATTCAGTTGATGCTAGTTTGTATCAAATAATACCAAAAATAGTGGTAATTCCAAAAACAGAGAAAGATGTAATTTTAGTTGTAAAATTTGCAAATAGAAATAAAATTTCAGTTACGGTGCGAGGAGCTGGAACAGGGTTAGTCGGTAGTGCATTAAATGATGGTATTATAATTGATTTAAAAAACTTTGATTCAATCAACATACAAAAAAATTATGTTACAGTAGGTGCCGGAGTTATAAAAGGAAATTTAGACAAGGCATTAAAAATTAAAAGAAAATTTTTCCC
>JAQBBT010000070.1:0-3658 GCA_032125915.1 Nitrososphaerota archaeon | reverse complement strand
GGAACTATTGCAAAATTTACGTGGATGGGGGGTGAAGACAAATCTAGCCTTGTTTTAGGCTTAGGAAGGCCGTTTTTTGTTAGAATTCAAAACCCAATCGCACGAAAAGCAAAATTGCCAAAGACCTTGAAAATTAATTCTTTGATTATTCATAACTGTAAATTAATTTCTGATGTTCCGAAAAAACCTTTGACATTTAGATCTATAATTGAAATGAAAATTATTACAGAAAATGAAATTCACTCATCTAGTCTTAAAAAATTAAAAAAATATTTAGAG
Source organism: Nitrososphaerota archaeon (assembly GCA_032125915.1). Taxonomy (GTDB): domain Archaea; phylum Thermoproteota; class Nitrososphaeria; order Nitrososphaerales; family Nitrosopumilaceae; genus Nitrosomaritimum. Next base: position 3,379 of record JAQBBT010000070.1, on the reverse strand, counting down.
AATCCAATTACAATCTATGAAAATTCTGGAAAAAGGGCCGAAAAAAGAATTTTTAATGTGAGATATAGAAAAAATTCTAAAAATAAATTTACCTTGATAATTAATGCTGAAGGTGGATTACCTATCAAGAGATTTGTAATAGGTGATAATGTTGTGCCTGGAATAAGTCAAACAATTGAGAATAATTGCAAATGTGATGAATTTGATTTTCTTGAAATTAAAATGATAACAAATAACTAGTCCATTTTCTATGAATTTTCATGCCGTTAAGAAAAAAAAATAAGCATCTAAGACGAGCAGATCAAACCGCCAATCGTCGAAAAATAAAGACTGCAAAACGTGGAAAACCAAAATCTAGATAAGTCAACCCATTTGTCGGGATCTTTTGCGTATAAAATAAGCACAATTTTAGGAAAACAAATCCTCAACTAGTAATTATCATTGCAAGATCATCAATATCTATTAGTTTTTCAAAAAACCATTAACTCCCTCTCTTATCGCCATTGTTCTAAGGAATGTAATTTTATAGGTTATCTACAATCTCCATATATCTTTCTTTTAAAATCAGCAATCATAATCATCTATAGTATCATTATGCTCTTCTGAATCTAATATGTGGAGATGGTGTAAAATTAATTTTCTGTGGGGCATTTTTCCTATATTCTTGAGCTGATGAACAGAAGTTAATAAAAAAAACTACTCTATAGTACTCATTTTACCGATAATTTTTCTAAATTTTAATTTTTAGAGATATGGTTTAGAATTAAAATTTTTTAAAATCAACCTTTTTACAATCATTGTACTCGGGAAGGTATATTGGATCCGCTAATTAGACTTAAAGAAGCTCATCTCAAAGGAATAATTCCCGACGACACTTATGATCTGATTCTAAAACGTTTTCCAATTGTGGTGGGAGGTGTTAACCGTATTGAGAAAGCATCTGGAATTCAATATCCTGTGGCTTATGTGGAGCCTTCTGTTGTGGTCTCATCTCCTGGCCTCAATTCTTATGAATTTGGGATTTTGTTTGCGCGTACGATTCCTGTAATGTTTGAAGAGCGATTTCAAGTTGTAATTCAGATTTCAGCACCTCTTGTAGCCTATGGTCTTAAGGGGACTATTCATGCAATACTGGCACACGAATTTTTACATTATCTAGAATTGATACGTAAAATATCAAAAATGGATTTACTCTCTGATGAGATCTCGGGAAATTTATTTGAAAATGTTTATGCTGACGAAACTCGGTTGTTTGAGTCCCGTGCAGTCTTTAAAGATAGAACTTTGCTGAATCATATTACCAAAAAATTCCCTTCTGGATTTCGTGACTATAAGTTAGAAGATAAGGTGATAAAATACTGGATTGATAAAAATCTCCCAAAAACAAATGTGTCTCTTGATTCTAATACCGTGAAATTATCGATGGAATCTCTTTCAAAAATTAGATTGGATCCTCAATTCCAAAAAAGGATTGATGATCTAGAACACAAGAGCGGAAAAATTCGTAAAAAGAAACTTTATTGAGAATAACTCTAATGCTCTAAATTTTATTTACATGTTTTATGCTTAATCAAAAGGTCTTAATTTTACTTATTTTGAGACAACATATGTCTTCTTTTGATATTGATTGGCGTGGCGATTTTTACGGAATTTATTGGGCTTATGAAGAAGGAAGATTAGTAGTTTCTATTGTCTTTGAGGATAAAGATGAGGCCTTTCAATTAGCAAAAGAAGTTGAAACTTGGAGTGACAAATTTACTCGGATGACAATAGTTGAAAAAAACAACGATGAATATGCTATGTGTTGTTATCAGGATCCACAAATCTCAAAAAGTGAAAAAAACTTGGGTCTTTATCGTTCAGGAATGATACAATCCGGTGCGTATGAGCAAGCAAAACCCATAATTCAGCAAAGATCTCCCCTTCTTCAAATTCTTTATGCTTCAGATGCAAGGGTAATCAACACATATGAACAAATATCAAAGCTCATTCCAATAAGAAAATGTAGGATAATAAAAGAATCTGACTTAAAAAAACAAGAATATTTTTTTGAAAAAACCGCACATGAAAAAAATTTAATGCAGAACAGATAGAAAATAAATTGTCATCAAATAACCCCAAACATGAAATTGTTTTCTTTGCAGATAAAATCCACGTTCATCATTGGCCATTGAATTCTCTTATTTGGAACAAATCCACACAGGAAAAAATAGATCTTAATTTGAATAAAAATACCAAAAAAAAGAAAATAATGATCAATGATCAGCAAATTAGAATCAATGACTATGAATTTGATAAAATAAAAAAAGTCGGTGTTACTGTACCATTATTCAAAAAACAAACTACGCTAGTTTTTGAAGGGCATTTTGAAGATTTTGATGCTCATATACACATCACAACATACTCTCAAAACTATCTTGAAATATTTAATAACCTCATGTCTTGGAAAAATGGATGTTTTCCTGACTGCTTTTAGAGTGAATTTTTACTGTTTTAATTTTTCAATGTTTGATCGATATTATTATTGACAATAGTTCTCAAATCCTTCTAATTTCTAGTAATGTCTCTATGGATTGTAAGAAAGGATATATTCATAATTTTGCGTGGTTTGAAATTCAATCAAAGAATATGTGTATTAACTGCGGAATATTAGAAGAGTAATCTAAAATCACTCGTCTGGAATCTAGATGATTCTGTTATGATGAAACCTGATTTCGTATTAATTTCAATCATTTCGACAATGAGCATTAATCCAAATTATTGTTTTCTGTCCAACAATCGCATTGCTTCCATGTGCATTTTGGACAATCATATGGAGTTTCACTATTCTTACATTCTGAAGGCAGGCAATTACAACGTGGACATTTAATTTCCATCGCTAATCATCAAAATTCATTTTTAGTATATTTACATTTTGTAAATTCTTTTGACGACTATTTTAAAATAGGTTATGTTGTTTATAATAAAAGATCCTAACTGTTTTTTTAAAATTATAATTTGATAAATTGAATTTGAATTCTTTGTGATTATTGAATAAATTCCGTCAATCCGCATTTTCCACAGGTGTGTCTATCTTTATGTATGGCCATGTATACTCCCTTGCCACATCTAGAGCAGTTTTTTTTATTTCTGGTTAGTTTATCGCCATCAATTTTAAAATATTTGGAAACGCTAGGACTAGAGCCTTTTTTTCCTGCCATTACTCGGATTTCTCCTCTTTAGATTCTTCAGGTGTTGCTTCCTCTGCTTTTACTTCAGGTGTTGCTTCCTCTGCTGGCGTCTCTTCTACTTTTTCAGCCTCAGCCTTCTTTGCTTTTGCTTTATCTAATCTGGAGAATATTGTTGGATTGACATGTTTTTTTGCTAACCCTTCATCATC